>JBDRMQ010000185.1:0-20798 GCA_043811955.1 bacterium
TTCAAGATGGCTATATTATAACACTGGTTTTTGTTTATGCCACTCAGTATTTTGCTCAAAAGTAAAAGCCGCCCGCAGGATTGTCTCTTCGGCAAAAGCTTGGCCGATCATTTGCAGACCAATTGGCAAGCTATTGCTAAACCCGCAAGGAAGAGAGATCGCCGGCAGACCGGCCAAGTTAACCGGAATAGTGGCAATGTCAGAGACATACATGGCGAGCGGGTCGGCGGTTTTTTCGCCAATTTTAAAAGCAACGCTTGGGGCTGTTGGGGAAACCAAAAAATCGCATTTGGCAAAAGCTTTCTCAAAATCTTGTTTAATTAAAGTTCGAACTTTCAGCGCTTTTAAATAATAAGCATCATAGTAGCCGGCGGAGAGGGCGTAGGTGCCGATCATAATTCTGCGCTTAACTTCTTGGCCAAAACCTTCTGCTCGTGTTTGGTAATACATGGAGAGCAAATCTTTGGCGTCTTTGCTGCGTTGCCCAAACTTTACCCCGTCATATCTGGCTAAATTTGAGCTGGCTTCAGCTGGGGCAATTAGATAATAAGTAGAGACCGCGTACTCAAAGCTGGGCATAGAGATTTCAACAATTTTTGCACCAAGTTCTTCTAGTTTTTTTAAGGCAGCTTCAACACTGGCTTTAACTTCTTGATCAATGCCTTGGCCTAACAATTCTTTGATTACCCCAATTTTCAAGCCTTTAACATCATTGACCAGGGCTTTTTTGTAATCTGGGACCGGTTGGTCAACCGAGGTTGAATCTTTGGGATCATGCCCGGTAATCGCGTTCATCATAATTGCAGTATCAGTAACATCTTTTGAAAGTGGGCCGATCTGGTCAAGGGAGGAGGCAAAAGCTACTAAACCGTAGCGCGAGACCCGGCCATAAGTAGGTTTCAAACCAACTACTCCGCAAAAAGAGGCTGGTTGCCTAATTGAGCCCCCAGTGTCTGAGCCTGTGGCTAAGATACATTCATCAGCAGCAACCGCAGCAGCTGAGCCGCCTGATGAGCCACCAGGAACTGTTTTGGTATTCCACGGGTTATGGGTTGGATGGATCCCAGAATTTTCGCATGATGAGCCCATGGCAAATTCGTCCATATTGGTTTTGCCGAGAATAACAGCGCCAGCTTGTTTTAGCTTGGTAACAATGGTTGCGTCATAGGGTGGGAGATAATTGCTTAATATTTTGGATGAACAAGTGGTCAGGGTCCCTTTGGTACACATGTTATCTTTGACTGCAATTGGAATGCCGGTCAGCGGGGTGACATTTTCGTTTTTTTTGATCCGCTCGTCAGCTGCTCGAGCTTGTTTCAGCGCTTCTTCTTTGGTCACAGTTACATAAGCCTGAATTTTACCTTCAGCTTTATCAATTTGCGAGATTACACTTTTAGTTAACTCTTGCGAGCTAATCTCCTTGTTGATTAGTAAACTATGTAATTCGTGGGCTGTTTTTTTGTTCATGTTTTTTTATTCCCCACAATTTATTGTGGGGTGCAAGCAAATCCCCACATTGAAATGTGGGGTATTATTCCATTATTTTAGGTACCTTAAACATTTTGTCTTCAACCTCTGGCCCATTGGCTAGGATATCTTTTGAATCAGCACACGGAATAACGATATCTTCACGCAGGACATTTTTCATCGGGATCGCGTGAGAGGTTGGGGGGATGTTTTTGGTGTCGAGCTTCTTTAAATTTTCCGCATAATCAAGAATATTTGAGAGCTGAGTGGTGAAAAGCTCTTTTTCTTCTTCTGTTAGCCCTAATCTGGCTAGTTTTGCTACGTGTTCTACGTCTTTTTTGCTGATGCTCATGGATTTATTATATCAGAATTAATTCAGCCTGGCAGCATAATTAAAGGCAAAAAAGTAACTGTGCCAATTTTTTTCGGTTGAGCCGTAGATATTGTCACCAAAAAAACAGTCAGCAATTACTTCTCGCAGTCTAGTTAATTCTCGTAGGCGATGAACATTTCTCTTGTCAGCAATTGTTAAATCTGCTAGTTCTAAGGCTCGCTCAGCAGCCGATTGTAATAAGTCAGGTTTGTTTTTCTTTTGCCAATTAACTGCGCGATTAACTTCGCTGCCAATGTTAGCCATCTGCTCGAAAAACGTGAGCTCAAACCAGCGACCTTGGGCTAGGGTTTTGTGGTGATAATTAGCATTTATGCTCGGAACCTGAGACTGAAAGTCTCGGTTCCTCGCGCTTTCATTGCCCATCTATTAATCCTTCAACAATTTGAATAATTTTAGCTTGGATACTTTTGTCTTCCACTGAACGTGAACGATTACCTTGGGATGGTTTTAGGTTGATCATGGAATCGAATTCAATTCTGTCTGCTTTTTCATGGGCTGGATAGATATTGATCCCCCATAAATTTTCTTGTTTTGAGCTGTTTTCAATCAGAAGCGCTTCTTCGTCAGCATGGAGCTCTGCGTCAATGACCATTATTTTTTGTTCAACATCAACAACAGCTTTGATAAAATCACCAAAACCTTTGGCCGTTAGTTCTTTGAGTTCGTTGAGGCTGATTTTGTCTTTGATTGTTTTCATGGGAGTATTAAATTATATCACAATCTCAAACTGGCCACTGCCGGCAGGTTAAGGTCAGATATTTTTCCTTCTTTTAATAAATAGTAAGCCCTTGCCCCAACCATTGCCGCATTATCAGTGCATAAAGCAATAGGGGGGATTATGATTCCTATTCCTTCTCCTCTTCCTCGCTCCTCCATTTCCTTTCTGAGTTGTGAGTTGGCTGACACCCCACCAGCAAGCGCAATGCTTTGACACCCATATTTCTTCGCCGCGCGGATGGTCTTGGTGACCAGGACATCCACGACAGCTTGTTGGAAAGAGGCGACTAGATCTTGGGTGTGAGGTGTGAGGTGTGAGGTGTGAGGGAGTTGAGATTTTTTGACGTGGGTCACAACTGCTGTTTTAATCCCTGAAAAACTGAAGTCAAATCCGTCATTTAGCATAGGTCTAGTAAAGTTGACTGCCTTGGGATCACCTTCTTTGGCCATTTTATCGATGATTGGCCCGCCAGGGTAGCCCAGCTTTAAGAAGCGGGCAATTTTGTCAAAGGCTTCACCTGCCGCGTCATCGCGTGTTCTGCCAATTATTTCATAGTGTCCGTGATCTTTAACCAGGACTAGCATGGTGTGGCCGCCGGAGACGACGAGGCACATAAAGGGGAAGAGGTGTGAGCTGTTAGGTGTGAGGAAATTAGCATAGATGTGGGCTTCTAGGTGATTGACACCGATAAGCGGAATGTTAAGAGAATAGGCGATAGCTTTTGCTGCTGAAAGACCAACGATTAGAGAGCCAATTAAGCCTGGTCCGTGGGTGACAGCGACGGCATCAAGATATTGGAAAGGAATCTTGGCAGTATCCAATGCATCCTGAATAATTGGGTTGATCACTTCAATGTGTTTGCGGGAAGCAATTTCCGGAACGATGCCGCCATATTTTTTGTGGAACTCAACTTGGGTGGCAATAATATTTGAAAGTATTTCCTGGCCATCAGCTACAACGGCAGCCGCGGTTTCATCGCATGATGTTTCAATGGCTAGGATGTGAGTCATTACGACAGAAGTTTAGTTATTTCAGCTTTTAGACTTGGAAGGTCTTTTTTGGCTGTGTCCCAGACAGCATTTATATCAACGCCAAAATAACCGTGGATAAGTTTGTCTCTCATGCCGGCGATGTCTTTCCAGGGAATTTGCTTGTGTTTATCTCGGAATTCGTCAGAAAGATTTTTGGTGGCTTCTCCGATAATTTCAATTTGCCGGATAACGCCGTCCTGAACAAGTGTATCTTTGGAAAATTTATTTTCATCAAATTTGTTTGTATACTCTTCTACCTTCTTGATAGCATCGAGGATATGTTTTATATATACAGTGTTATTTTTGGCTGTCATAAATCACTTTTAAGCCGTGTTTGATTCTATCTTTTAGATACGGACTAACCGAGCTTTCTGTTAAGAGATCAACTTTTAAGCCAAGAGAATCAGACATTTCCCGCTCAATTCTGACCATGTCCAGCAGGCTTTTTCTTTGAGTGAATTTTACCAGTAAATCAAGGTCGCTTGCTGGGGTTTGATCTCCTCTTGCATAGGAGCCAAAGACACCTAGGAAAGCAATTCCATAAGTTTTGCAAGCATTTTTCAGTTTTTTTTCGTCCATTTCAATAGAAATAATAGCATAAAGAAATTTTCTGGTCAAAGGAATCCCACGAGGAATCCCACGATGTTTCGGTTGCAAAATAATTATTATTACTGAAATTATTAAAAAAGTGGACGGTAAATATCTATGCAAAAGATAGATCAAGCAACGATGGCTGCTAGATTGATGCGAGTTGTTTCTATGAGGGGGTCTAGCGGTGGTTTGCCTAATATACCTGCTAATATCAGGCCTGCTTTAGAGCAAATTGCTAACTCACAAATCTCATTGCATTTATTTTCTAGTTTGTTAAATACTGGCCTTAGAGCCAAGGTTCAATGGGATCATTATGGCATAGCTGTGAGCAATGCCGGGATTTATAGTACCACTGTTCACCAATTAATAGACCTTGGATACATTGATTCTGGCCTGCAATTTGCCGAAAGGTGCCCAATCAGCTTGTTGGTATTACCAACTAATCCTCGCATACCCATAAAAGTTTTTGTGAACAGTAACACAAATATGGCGGTTGGCCAGCTTGATTATTTAGCGTTTACTTTGGGGCAATATTTTAGGTATTCTGGGCACCCTGGTTTTAATAAGGAATTTGAAGGATTAATTACAGAAGGAAGGCAATCGTTAGTTGGCCAAGAATTTCTTGGTGTTGAGCAGAGAGGTGTGATTTATTCGCGTGAAGAAGTGGCTGGGTGGGGAACGACCCAAGAGGGGATATTTGACGGATTTGATTTTCCAACAATTCTTATTTTGGACCGTCCAACTGCGGGCTTTTAAAAACAAGAAGACTCAAAAAGCTTTTTACTGATGTGTTCTTGGGTCCCACGATGTTTCGAGTGCTAGGATAAGCACTGGCTTTCTATCCTGTTTTTCGGTATCTAGTACCGCGTCCCTGCCCAATGCGTTCAATCTTTTTAAAAGATAAGAGCCTTGCTAATGCCTGATTAATTGTGGGGCGGGCGACCTTAGCGTTCCTTGATATTTCACGCGGAGCTGCTTCGTTGACTGTTTGTAGATACTGCCAGACAGCCAATTGCTTTGGCGACAATAGTTTTTCAATGTTTTCAGCTGAAAGCAGGGCAACGGCCATTTTAGATTGTTCAAGAAAAACAGACAGGAAAAACGCTAACCAGGGAAGAATGTTTTCTCTTGCTCCTTTAAAGGTTTTTTGGCTTTTCCGCAAAGCTAGATGATATCCGGGCTTATTATCTTCAACCAGTTTTTCATGAGAGATATAGGGAATATATAAATAGCCTTCTTTGAGCAATAACAGATTGGTTAATATCCGTGACAACCGCCCATTACCGTCTTCAAAGGGATGGATATTTAAAAATTCAACCACAAAGTTCGCCACGATCAGTAATGGATGGTGTTTTTTTTCTTTAATTGCGTTTTGGGTCCATTCAACAAGCTCCAGCATCTCTTTTGGGGTCAAATAAGCAGGTGTTGTATCAAAGAGAATCCCAAAAGGTTTGCCCGAAGAATCAACCATCATGACTTTGTTTTCTTTCTTTTTGTATTCACCCCTATGCCTTTCGTCTTTCCCAGCATATTTTAACAGTTCTTTGTGAAAATGCTTGATGGCGCTTTCAGAAAAGCCAAGGTGTTCCCACGCGTTAAACACATTGCTAAGTAGTTCGAAATACCCTTTAACTTCTTGTTTGTCACGGTTGGAAAATTTCTGTAGGGTTATGCCGTTCATTAGCTTTTCAACATCGCTGTCAGACAACCGTGCTCCCTCAATGCGGGTGGAAGCGCCGGTAGAGGTAATGAGAACAGATTTTTTTAAGCGGCCTAACACTTGTGGACTTAATTTAGCGCCAGCGATCCATTGTCCTTTGAGTTCGTCTATTTGGGCTATTTTGCCCCAAATTTCTGAAGGTAAGCTGTTGAGCCTTTTATCAAAACGTTTATTTGGCATGATTTATAATCTTATGTTTAAACTATATAAGATTATATAAGATTGTATAATATTGGTCAAGGTCAGGGGGTCATCGCACGATGTTTCGATGGAAAGAATGAGCATAAAAGTATTATCGCTTACTTTTTAAGGGGTACTTTTCCGGATTCTCAAGATTATCGATTTCTAAATCAACATCAAGCTTTGGCCAGTGAAGGTGAAAACCATGAAGCAATTTGACATTTTGAATCGATGCTATGGGCTGGTTTTTAAAGTAGGGATAATCTTTGTACTTAAGAAAATATTCTTTTTCTTTTGCTAAAAGCCAAACGCCAAAAGAAGTGATATTTTCAACGTTTACTGAAGTGTCTTTTCCATTCTTTAATGATTTCATCTTTTCTTTGTATCTCGTTTAGTTTTTTTGTATTTAATCTGTAGTGAATTGCCAGCGCGACTACCGGTTCTACCCAATATTTTGCCTCCCCGTCTTCGCATTCCACGTGAACATGCATTCTTGTCTCTTCGTTTGAGAGAAAATAAAATCTGTAACCTTTTATTCGAAATACTGTTGGACTCAATGTAATTTCACCTTAATTTAGTGTTTTTAGTATAACATTTATTTTGGCGCAATTCTACTTTTGAAAAGATGTAATCTCAGGTTGGAAACTGTTATACTCGCTGATAAGGAGAACAATAAATGGCTGAACAATCATTTCTTAATAAATTGGATGTTTTTAAATTGATAAAAGAATATGGCTCGCCGTTGTATGTGTATGATGAAAACATGTTAAGAAAACGCTGTCGCGAAATAAGAAACCTGCTTCCGATCAATAATTTTAGTGTTAATTTCTCGGCAAAGGCTAACAGCAATAAAACATTGTTGAAAATCATTAGAGATGAAGATATTAATGTTGATGCCATGTCTCCTGGAGAAATTTATATTCAATTAGAGGCTGGATTCCCTCCTGAAAGGATATTTTATATTGGTAATAATGTTTCAAAAGAAGAAATGCAATTTGCCATAGACCATAAGGTTTTAGTTAGTGTTGATTCTTTATCTCAGTTGGAATTATTTGGAAGAACTATTAATCCTAAGGGCAAAGTAGCGGTAAGGTTCAATCCAGGTATTGGGGTGGGGCATCATGATAAAGTGATAACAGGAGGGAAAAACACCAAATTTGGAGTACAAAAAGAGTTTATTCCGCAAGTGAAAAAATTGCTTGATAAATATGATTTAAGACTTGTTGGTATTAATCAACATATCGGCTCATTATTTTTAGAAGAGTATAGTTATATTGATGCGGCAAACAAGTTGTTTGAAATTGCCAAGAATTTTGAGGGACTTGAATTTATAGACGTCGGAGGAGGTTTTGGCGTCCCTTATAGAAAGTCCGAAAACAGATTAGACCTTGGTGAATTATCAAAAAAATTATTAGCATCGTTCAATTCATTCACAAATGGATACGGGAATAAGAATGTTGTTTTAAAAGTGGAACCAGGCAGGTATTTAGTTGCCGAATGCGGTATATTGCTGGGAGAAATATATTCAGTGAAAAAAAATTATGCCGTTAAATATATTGGCACCGATTTGGGTTTTAATGTGCTGGTAAGACCAGTAATGTACGATGCGTATCATGAGGCATCAATAATCCAGCGTAAAAAATTAGATAAAAAAGAAATTGTTACAATAGTCGGCAATATTTGTGAAAGCGGCGATATTATTGCGAAAGATAGATTATTGCCTGTGGCAAAAGAAGGGGACGTGGTCGCTGTTATGAATACAGGAGCATATGGCTATGCCATGTCCTCCAATTATAATTTAAGGCTAAAACCTGCTGAAATATTAGTGAAATCCAATGGAGACATTATTTTGATCAGAAAAAGAGATACTTTAAACTCCCTTTTAGACAGCTATAAGAATATCTGATTGTTGATTGATCGAAAAACAAAAATTAGTGGCTTTTAGGCTAAAAATTTACTGATGTGTTTATGAATCGCACGATGTTTCGATGGCGGGTATTTTTGTCATTTTTATTGTTATAACTTTTAATCCCCTTGCAGTCTAATAAGGGGGGAAGTATAATAATCCTCAAATGAGCTCTGCTAAAGAACGTTTGGTTGCTTATCGACGTACCATAACGATTATTGCGGTTATTATTGTCCTTTATCTTTCATATTTAATTGTCCGTCCGTTTTTAATGGCAATTATTGGGGCGGCTGTCCTAGCTTATATTTTTTATCCGGTCTATCGCATGTTTGAGCGGCGCATCCCCAATCCCCTGCCGCGCAGCAGTCTGGCCTCTATTTTAACGGTTATCCTAATTGTTTTGATTGTTTTGGTCCCAATGATTTTTATTGCCGGGGTTTTAGCCAGGGAGGCGCGCAGTGGTTATATCTTTATTCAACAATATTTTAGCCGGCCAGGCTTTGCCTTCAACCTGCCGCCAGTTTTGACGGAAAAATTTGGGGTGGATATTGCTAGTTTAAGGCAGCCTATGCTTAATTTGGCCAGCCAATTTATTAATTGGGTCCAGGGAGTGGTAAAAAGTTTGCCAGGGGCTTTCCTCAATATTTTTATTACTATTTTTTCTATTTATTTCTTTCTTAAGGGTGGCAGGGGGATCAATAAATTCCTTCAGGAATTTTTTCCTTTGCCAGAGGGGCGCTACAAGCAAGTTTTTTCTCGTTTTGATGAGCTCAGTCGTGGGATTGTCATGGGCCAAATTGTGGTTGGCATCTTGCATGGTATTTTAGCTTGGATTGCTTACACTTTTATTGGGATAGCGAATCCTGTGCTGTGGGCTTTCTTGACTGCCATCATTTCAATCATACCGGTGTTAGGGGCTGGGCTTGTTTGGTTTCCGATAGCAGTTTATCTGATTGCGGCGGGGATGGTGACAGGGAGCTATTGGCAGGGGATTTCTTTGATGGTTTACGGCTTTTTAGTCATGAGTATGATTGATAATTTATTAAAGCCTAAAATTATTGGGGATAATGCCAGGGTACACCCTCTAATAGTTTTGTTTGGTATCCTGGGCGGGATCCAGTTATTTGGCCTGCCGGGAATTCTACTAGGGCCCCTTGTTTTAGCCCTCTTTGATGTGGTCATGAGTATTTTCCGAGAAGTAATTTAATCTTTCATGACTAATTTTCACCATGTTGGGATAACTTGCCAAAACGCGCAAAAGTCAAAAGAATTCTATCTTAAGCATTTTGGTTTTCAACTTGAGAAAGAGGTCACGGCGCCAGCTGAATTGATAAAGAATGTTTTTGCGATTAATTCTCCGGCTAAGATAACTTATTTGATTTCTGAGAATATGCTGATTGAGCTTTTTGAATTTCCAGAAGATAAACGTCCTGCTGTCATGGGAAGTATTTCCCATTTTGCTTTAATTGTTCCTGATCGAGTCGCTCTTTTTGAAATGATTAAAGCTGACGGCCACGAGACAATTAAACAGGCAAAGCCCAATGGAGGATTTGTTCTTTTTGTCAAAGATCCTGATGGGGTCTTGATTGAGCTAAAATAATGCCAGAGCTGCCAGAAGTAGAAACAGTTAAGCGCGGGCTGGAAAAAGTAATCACAGGAAAGAAGATTGAGGGCTATATTTGCGACACCCCAAAAATGACGAATTTTACCTCAAGAGGGATTGGGGGATTGGGGGTTAGGGGGATTAGACGTCGAGCTAAGATGCTGATTATTGATTTGAGCCGCGATCAGCATATTTTAATTCACCTTAAGATGACAGGCCAGCTAGTCTACCGCAGCCAAAAAAAATGTTTAATTGGCGGACACTCGATCGAGAAGAGTTGCGAATCACTCCCCAATAAATTTACCCACGCTATTTTTACTTTTACCGACAGGACGCGGCTTTATTATAACGATGTTCGCAAATTTGGCTGGCTTCGGCTGTACTCTAAAAAGGAACTTGAAGAAGTTCTTCATAAAATGCAGATGGGACAGGAGCCTTTGGGAAAGGAATTTACCCTAGCATATTTCAAGAACAGGATTAGGAATAGGCCTAGGACTAGGATTAAACAGTTTATTATGGACAACAAGGTTTTGGTGGGAGTCGGGAATATTTACAGTGATGAGGTTTGCTTTTATGCCAAGGTTAATCCTGCTCGAGCTGTGGGGACCCTTAGTCCCAAAGAGATTAAGCTTATCCATCAAGGGATAATCAAAATTCTAAAAGCAGCCATTGCAGCGCAAGGGACAACCTTTAGTAATTATGTTAATGCAGACGGAGAGCGGGGGGCGTATACTAAGAAGTTGAAGGTCTATGGTCGTTATGGAAAGAAGTGTTTTAAGTGCAAGGGGGAAGTTCGCAGAACAAAGTTAGGGGGGTGGACAGCTTCTTTTTGCCCGAGGTGCCAAAAATGAAACTAAAACCATCAAAAATTATCTGTGTTGGCTTAAATTACAGTGATCATGCTAAAGAGTTAGGTATGGAACTTCCCACCTCGCCAATCATCTTTCTCAAAGCACCCTCTGCTTTGATCGGGGAGAAGGAGCCAATTGTCTATCCAGAACAAACAAAGAATTTGCATTATGAAGCTGAGCTGGCCGTGGTGATTAAAGATCGAATCAAAAACATTTCAGAGAAAGAGGCGCGCCAACATATTTTAGGCTTTACTTGTGCTAATGATGTGACTGCCAGGGATTTGCAAGAGCTTGATGGCCAGTGGACACGAGCTAAATCATTTGATACTTTTTGCCCACTTGGTCCTCATCTGGTCAGTGATGTTGATCCTGATAAGCTAGTCATCAAGTCTTATCTCAATGGTGAGCTAAAACAATCATCAAACACTGATAATATGATCTTTAAGGTTGATTATTTAGTTGCGTTTATCTCAAGTGTGATGACCCTTGAGCCAGAGGATATTATTTTAACCGGCACCCCGCCCGGGGTGGGGCCGATGCAGGTTGGCGATGAGGTTGTGGTTGAGATAGCTGGGGTGGGGAGCTTAAGAAATAAAGTTGTTGCTCCTTGAAGAGAGCCTTAAGCTTCTTATTCTTCCTCAATTTCTTGAATTATTGTTGTTGTTTCGATTAATCTCTCTAATTCGCCCTCCACTGCTTCTAGGCCATCTATAATAGCTTTAAGATCTGAGTCTGCAAAACTTGCCACAGTTGTTCCTTGCCTTAGGTCAAGGACTGGCCCGATCTCAAGGACCAGGGTTTCATTTATTTTCTTCATGCTTGGGGTAGCTAAGGCTGAACCGATCTTTTCTGCAACTTCTGAAGGCGAGCTTTCGATTTCCAAAATCATTTCAGGCATTGATTCTATGGCTGCTAGATAAGCAGCCAAATCTTTTTCAAGTTCAGCGCAGTTTTGAAATCTTTTAAATGGATCAGGATTTAGGACCTTTTTGATAATTTTGAATAATTGTTTGTCTTTGATATTTAGCTCTTCTAATTCGTGGAGATAGGGAAGGGTTGCTTTGATCATTCCTTTATATATTTCTAACCCTGAGACGCCTTGTGCTTTTAACGCTTTGATCCTTGGAGCAAAAGATAATGGGTTAATCATTTGTTTTGCAAAGATAGGGGCTTCCCCAGTTAACATGACGTACAAGACAGCCCCGATAGAATATATCTCAGCTAGTTGCTGAGCTAATTTTAACTCCTCATTATTCAATACTTTTAAGTTTCTGAGTAAGGTTATGGTGGTCAGCTCAGGGGCCATAAAGTTAGGGGTGCCAGCTATTGTTAGACCTTGGGTCAAGTCTTGAAAACAGGTTTCATCAACCACTTCTCGATCCAGGTCAATTGCCAGGCCAAAGTCAATAATTTCAACCAAACTCCTTGCCCACCCGGCTGCTGTCTCTTTTTGAGGAGAGATAAAGAGATTGGCTGGTTTTAGGTCTCGATGGAAGATTCCTTTTATATGAGGAATAATCATGGCAGAGGCTAATTGCCGTGCCCAGTCAATTTTATCTAGGGCTGTTGGTGGTTGGCGATCTGTGACTTTGCCTGTTAAGACCTCCGCTAAATTTGGATCTTCTAGAAACTCATAAACAAGAAAAACCCCTCTAATTATTTTTGTCTCACTTGTTGTTTCATTAATCCTTGTGGTTTCAAAGGTGCCGTTGGCTAAGCAGGGGACAATGTGTTTATTTTCTAAATCAACGCTAACTTTATATTCAACAATCGCTCGTTCGTAAGCACTACTAATTTGAGCATCTTCTGAGCCAACCTCGACAAACTTAATAGCTAGCCTTCTGCCGCTTGGTTTATCCTCGATTATTTCTGCGGCTAAATAGACTTGTCCGGTCGCCCCTTCACTCTGACCTTCACCTTTAACTGGCATGGCAAAGGGGGCAAAGAGGCGTTTGATGTTGCCCATGTTTTTTTCCCATTCTTGCAAAGCAATTTGTTGGATCTCTGGCCAGTCTTTGTTGGCATCAATAGCTCGGTTTATTTCTTGGATGGTTTCGTCTGGTAATCGTTCTGTTTCCCAAAGGCGAAAGATAATTGCTTCTTTGTCTTTGCCGTAGCCAAAAAGATCAAAATCTGTAACCCCAAGTTCACCTAAAGATTTTTTAAGTTGACTGCGAATTTCTTTGATAATATTTCGAGTAAAAAATCCTTTATTCTCAGGTTCTCGTGTTGCTAGCTGACGCCATTGCTTTATCCGATTAGGAATTTCTTTTTCTGGGCTTGTCTTAGCTGGTGTGGTTGGTTTTGCTACTCTTTTGGCGAGTGTTTTTGTGTTGTTTTTGCTAAGAGCGAATCTTGCGGCTCCACCAACCACAATTGCTAAACTAACAATGATGATTTGCAGGGGAAGGCTAACAGCTAAGAGAGAGGTTATGGCTAGCGCGGCCAGGCCAGATAAACCTGCGGAGAGAATAATTTGCGATTTTTTTACTTGTTTACGCTGTGGTGGGAGTGTTTTGCGTGGGGTAGGCTTGCTCAAACGAGCAGGTTGGCTGTCAGTCTCTTTTGGTCCTGCAGTATTGTCGACCATGGCAAAGGTAATAGCTAAGCGAGAGAGGTTCTTCCGAACTGGGTCAAATCCAGAGAGAGCTGTTTGCGTTGCAAGTTTGCTAAATTGAAGAGGTTTTTTGGGTTGCTTTGTTCCTATAGAATAATAGTGGGACAAAAGGGTATGAACAAGAGAAGATTTTTTTGGGCCAGGTTTATTGGGTGGGTTTATCATTGGATCCTCCTAATTTATCTTTGAGTTTTTCGAGAATTGTTTGTACTCGTTCTCTCATTTTGATTAATTCGAGAGTTTGTTTTTCTAGCCTAGTTGTTAGAGCTGCGTTTTCTTCTTCTAACCTAGCTATTTCTTGATTTTGAAAAGCCGCAACATCAATTAAGCTGATCCCGTCAGGGACAAAGACTTGGAGCAAAGTTCTGAGGACTTGCAAAGAGTTTTCCCGTACTTTTTGAGCTTCGTTTGTATCTGTTATTTCTGGAGGAGCTCCTCTTCTTGCCCAATTAGATATGTCTTTGGTGGTGACAGGTAGTTCGCCTTTTTGTGCTGCAGCAAAAGCTCTTTTTAACGTAGTATTAATCCTTGCGATTTTTGAACTTTGAATCATGGAATATAGCTTTCTTTTAATTTATTTAGGACAATGGTTTTCCCCTATATATCTTTGTCACTAATAAAAAAAGAAAATTTCAGGTCTTTTTGAAAAGAAGGGCTTGAGAGGGCGTAAGAAGTCTTTAGAAGTGGAAAGATGGATATAGGGATATGGGGAGAGAAGGGATTGAAGAAATTATTGGTTAATAACGAGCATTTCCCCTGTTTCGTCTTTGACTTCAGGGTTTTGTGCTTTAATGTTTTCTGGGGTGGTGCTGTATTTGTCTGCGATTTTAGCAAAGTTTTCGCCATCTCTAATTTGATGAAAACGATATCGTGGGGTGGGACCAATGTTTGCTGTGAATGTCATTTATTAGATACCTCTATTATATTCATCGGAAGAACTCAGCTAAAACTTGCATCAAAGCCCTATGATATAATAAATTCAGGCGCCTGTAGCTCAACTGGATAGAGTATCAGCCTCCGAAGCTGAGGGTTGTGGGTTCAAATCCCGCCAGGCGCAAACTGACTCTTGCCTTAAATTTTAAAATTATATATAATAACAAAATCTATCTATGAAGAACATTAACCAACTGCGAATACTTTTGCTCCTGACTATCTTAGGCTTGTCTGCTTATATAATAATGAAACTGCCGATAAACCTGGGGCTTGATTTGCAAGGAGGGACTCGTTTAGTTTTAGAGGCTCAGCCAACTGCCAAGGTCCCACTTTCTGATGATGCTATGGCAGGGGCAGTAGAGGTGATTCGCAATCGCATTGACTCACTAGGGGTGACTGAGCCGATTATCCAACGTAAAGGGAAAGATCAGATTGTGGTAGAGCTGCCAGGGGTGCGGGATCCAGAGCGAGCGATTAAAATTATTGGAGATACTGCCAATCTTGAATTTGTGGAAGCTGAATGGGCTGTGGCTGATGAATCAAAGTTAACTCCTAAAAAAGTTGTTGAGTTTTATGGTCAAGGGGCTTATCTGGATAAAATTAAGATTTATCGAAATGGAGTTGTTGTTTCAGAAAAACCAATTGTTTTAAAAAAAGTTGCGCTAACTGGTGGAGTGCTCAAAGGGGCTTGGCCAGGGGTTGATGAATATGGTAATCCAGTGGTTGATATTGAATTTGATCCAAAAGGGACAAAGCTTTTTGCAGCTGTGACAGCACGCTCAGTTGGTAAGCCTTTAGCGATTCTGCTTGATAAGAAGATTATTTCCGCCCCAAATGTACGCGAGCCGATCCCTTCTGGCCGAGCGCAAATCTCAGGGGATTTCACCATTGAAGAGGTCCAGGATATGGTGATCAAGCTAAAAGCTGGGGCACTTCCTATTGCGGTCAAGCCAATTGAAACTAGAATTGTTGGGCCAACTTTGGGCAGAGATTCTATTGCCAAAAGTAAAATGGCCGGCTTAATTGGTTTTGTGGTAATTGCCGCTTTTATGTTTCTTTATTATCGTTTGCCAGGCCTTTTAGCTGATATGGCGCTGGGTATTTATATTACAATGGTTTTAGCCCTGCTTTCGCTTTTGCACGCCACCTTAACTCTGCCGGGGATTGCAGGTTTACTCCTTTCAATTGGAATGGCAGTAGATGCCAATGTTATTATCTTTGAGCGTTTGAAAGAGGAGCTGCGCCTTAAGAAAACAATTAGGCTTGCGGTTGAAACAGCTTTTAAGCGGGCACTTTCCGCGATCCTTGATTCAAATGTAACGACTATGATCGCGGCTGCCACCTTGTTTTTTGTGGGGACAGGGACAATTAAGGGTTTTGCCGTGACACTTTCAATCGGTATTTTAGCTTCTATGTTTACCTCGATTGTGATTACCAGGATGCTGATGAGCATTATGATCGATAATAAAATTTTGTCAGAGACAGATAGTAGGTTGGTGCTTAAATAATGATCAATTTTGTCGGGAGTCGAAAATATTGGTTTGTTGTGTCTGGGCTTTTGCTAACTTTAGCGCTTGGTTCTTTTATTTACAACGCAACAGTCCATGGTAGTGTCATGAACTTTGGGATTGATTTTACCGGAGGGACCATGATCAGTTTGCGTTTTCCAGAACCTGTTTCTGAGCAAGGGGTGCGCAAGGTCTTGGCTGAGCACAAATTAGAAAAAAGTGTTATTCAAAAGTCAGGGGAGAGCGATTTTTTTATTCGGACCGAAGAAATTGATCGTGACTTGCGGGTCAAGATTGTTGAAGAGCTCAAAGACAAGTATGGCGAAGTTGAATTGCTTGAAGCTGATACAATTGGTCCGGTTATTGGTCGAGAGCTGCGCTTCCAAGCCTTTTGGGCACTGCTTTTGGCTTCATTGGGGATTATTCTTTATGTCTCTTTTCGTTTTGAGTTTAAATACGCGGTGGCCGCGCTTTTAGCGCTTTATCATGATGCCTTGATCACCACCGGGTTAATTGCGCTCTTCTGGCGCAATATTGACACCCCTTTTATAGCGGCAATTTTAACCATCATGGGGTATTCGATTAACGATACCATTGTGATTTTTGACCGCATCAGGGAAAATCTAAAGCAGTATAAAGGGAAGAAAACTCACTTTGCTGAAATTGTTAATAAGAGTATTAATGAAACCCTGGGGCGGTCCATTAATACGACCCTTACCACTTTAATTGTTGTTCTTTCGGTCTTGTTTTTTGGTGGTGAGACGCTGAAGGATTTTTCCTTGGTTCTTTTGATCGGTTTTGCGGTCGGGGCTTATTCTTCAATTTTCCTGGCCAGCCCGATCGTGGCTGTCTGGGAATCTAAGCGCAAGTGAAATATTTACTGCTGGGAATAGTCCAGGGTTTAACGGAATTTCTTCCTGTTTCATCTTCAGGACATTTGGTTCTTTTTCAATCATTTTTAAATGTGCCTCACAGTATTGCGTTTGATGTAATTGTTCACTTAGCGACTGGGCTGGCAGTGGCGCTTTATTTTTGGCGAGATATCTTAGCCCTGTTTACGACCCAGCGAAAAATGATGTGGCTCTTGATTGTGGCAACAATCCCAACGGCCTTAATGGGGTTTTTCTTCAAGGATTATTTTGAAGCGATGTTTAGCTCAACAGCAGCCGTTGGTTTTTTTCTCTTGGTGACAGCAGCTGTTATTCTTTTGGCCGAGTGGATTGGCAGAGGGCGGCGGGGGTTGGGGGAGATGAATTTTATCGATGCTATTTTGATTGGGTTAGCGCAAGGGTGTGCCATTGCCCCCGGTCTTTCTCGCTCAGGGACTACTATCTCAGCGTCATTGGGGCGAAATTTTGAGCGAGGCTTTGCAGCTAGATTTTCTTTTCTCCTGTCAGTCCCAGCTATTCTTGGAGCTGGGATCTTACAATCAAAAGCGATTTTCAAAGCTGGAACAATAGGGATAGGTTTTGTCCCTTTGGTTTTTGGTTTCTTGGCTGCTTTGGCTTCAGGTTTGCTGGCAATTAAAATTTTCATGACTATTATTCAAAAAACCTCAATTCGCGTTTTCGCTTATTATTGCCTGGTAATAGGAGCCGTGGTTTTATTATTTCTCCGCTAACTTTTAAGATTTCAAAAGAAGAGGCTGGCGCGCGCCTTGATACTTTTTTGGCTGAGCAGACAGAGATTGACCAAACCCGCTCGCAAATTAAAAAACTTATCGATTGCCGCCAGGTTTTAGTTAACGGACAAGTAACCAAACCCAGCTATAAGCTTCAGCCTGGCGATGAGGTTAAGGTTGAACTCATGCCAAAGCAAAGCTTTCAGGTAGAGCCCGAAGATATTCCACTTGATATTGTTTATCAAGACGAGGATATTGTTGTGGTCAATAAACCGCGCGGCATGGTGGTCCATCCTGCGGCTGGTAATTATTGCGGGACATTAGTTAATGCCTTGCTTTACAAATATGGTAAGCTTTCCAGTCTAGGCAGCCCTGTTAGGCCAGGGATTGTCCATCGCTTAGACAAAGATACTGCTGGTTTGATCGTTGTAGCTAGGAATGATAAGGCTTACGCTGCGCTGGCCAAGCAATTTAAAAACCGCCAGGTTAAAAAGGTTTATGCTGCAATTGTTCATGGGGTTATTAAGCAAGATGAAGGGGTAATTGAGGCCAAGATAGGGCGCCATCCTGTTAATCGTAAAAAAATGGCAGTGATTGATCAAGAAAACTTAAAATCTCGTGATGCTTTTTCTTACTACAAAGTTGTGAAGCGTTTTGCTGCCTTTACTGAGGTTGAAGTGACCATCAAAACAGGGCGCACCCATCAAATACGGGTTCATTTGCATTATATTAAACATCCTATTGTGGGGGATCCAATTTATGGCAAGGATAATTACGAAAGGTTATTGCTCAGAGCAAGAAGCTTGGTCTTTTATCAGCCAACAACTGGAGAATTTTTAGAGTTTGCCGTAGATTGTGATCCTGATTTTGAAAGTTTTATTAGAGAACTGCCAACGTAGCTAATATTCCGACCATGGTTGGCAGGCCAACTATGACTGAAGATTCCAAAGCAGTTGAAATAACTCCGCTGTACTTTAGCATCAGTAAAATGGCAACCCCAGCAAAGAGTCCAAGGCTAACGCCAGCTATAAATCGCAAAATTAGTGATATTTTTTTTTGGGTCATGATTAAGCTCCTACTGAGAACTCCGAAAAATTAAGGGTTCGGAACCTGAGGCTAAAAGCCTCGGTTCCTTTTCTCGTCGAGAGCAATTTGTATTTTGGAACCGAGAATTTCATTCTCAGGTTCCGAAATCAACTTTTTCGGAGCTCTCCTACTTTATTATCGGGTCATTCTCTAGGAAATTTCATTATTTATTGTTATAATCATTATATGCTTTTAGCCATTGATGTCGGAAATACTAATATTACTTTTGGGCTTTTTGATGGGAAAAAGCTAGCTAAACGGTGGAGTTGTCCAACATTGAAATTAAAAATGTCAAATATCAAATGTCAAATTAAGGATGTTATTATTTGTAATGTAGTTCCTGGATTAAGCAAGAAGCTATCAGCTATCAGCTATGAGGTGTCGGGGAAAAAGGCTCATTTTGTCACTGCGGAGAATATTCCTGGGATCAAGGTTAAAATCAAAAACAAGAAAGAGATTGGGGCGGATCGAGTTGTTGATGCCCTGGCTGCTTATGAGCTATATGGCGGGCCGGCAATTGTTGTTGATTTTGGTACAGCCACGACTTTTGATGTTGTCTCAAGTAAAGGTGAGTACCTTGGCGGCGCAATTGCGCCAGGGATTTCACTTGCTCGAGACGCGCTTTATAACCAGACTGCAAAACTGCCCAAGGTTGAAGTTAGAGCTCCCAAGAGTGTGATTGGCAAAGATACTGTGTCGGCCATGCAAAGTGGATTGGTTTATGGGTATGTGGCAATGGTGGAGGGAATGGTTGCTAGACTGAAGTCCCAAATCCCTAACACCAAGTTCCTAGCACCGAATCCCTCACACCTGCCTATCCGGCAGGCAGGCCCCACACCTCATCCCTCATACCTCAAGGTAATTGCAACCGGCGGCTTTGCGCCGCTGATTTGCAAGTATACAAAGGTTGTTGATAGAATAGATCAAGAGTTAACGTTGAAGGGATTGAAAATTGTTCATGATGTGGAAATGGCAAAATAATAAAAAATTAGATTATGAGGATATCTTTAGGCAACTTGAAAAAGAGGGTGTTCAGTATCTCTTAATAGGCGGAACTGCGGTAATATTGCATGGGGTTCCTCGCACAACGGCAGATGTTGATTTAATGCTTAATATGGAGCGCAATAATTTATTAAAAATGGTTAAAGCTATGAAAAAGTTGGGATATCAGCCAAAGGTACCTGTTAATCCTGAAGAACTAGCAGATGCTGATAAAAGGAAACAATGGCAAGAAGAAAAAAACATGATAGTTTTTTCTTTTGTGCATCCGGATGATCCTTTTATGACAATTGATGTCATGCTCAATAGTCCGCTTGATTTTCAAGAATCATTTAACCGTCGTAAGGTAGTTATAAAATGGGGAGCAACTGTGGCATTGGCTTCGATTGAAGATATTATAAAACTCAAGGAAATTGCTGGTAGAAAGCAAGATTTATCAGATATTACCTTGTTGCAGCAGATTGAGGAGTTGAAAAATGGATAAAAAAGGTTTTAGTTATACTGTAGAAAGGGAAAAACTAGAAGAATTTAGCAAGTTGACTTATGAACAACGATTTGATTGGTTGGCAAAAATGCATCGGTTTTTACGAGATTATATGCCTCAAGACTCTTATAAGGCTTGGCAAAAACTTAGAGGCAATGAAGCTTAAGAAAGAATAGGAGAAATTTAATGTCAGAAGAATTAAGTGAACTGTTAAAAGTTAGAAGAGAAAAGCTGGATGAGATCCGAGCGGCAGGGATTAATCCGTTTCCTTATACGTATGATAAATCGCATACAGCTGCGGAAATATTAGCTGAGTATAAAGAAAATGATGAGGTTTCAATTGCTGGCAGGATTATGACCAAACGTGGTCATGGCAAAGCCTCCTTTGCGAACATTCAAGATGAAACTGGTCGCATCCAAATTTATTGCCGCCAGGATGTTATTGGCGAAGAAAAATATGCTATTTATAAAAAGCTTGATATTGGTGACATTATCGGAGTTAAAGGGAAGGTTTTTAAAACCAAAACCGATGAGATAACGGTTAAGGTTTCTGATTTTACCATCCTTTGTAAATCACTTCATCCACTCCCTGAAAAATGGCACGGTCTCCAAGATAAAGAGTTGCGATATCGCGAACGCTATGTTGACCTAATGGTTAACCCTGATGTGCGCGAGGTTTTTAAAAAGCGAAGCCGAATTGTTTCTTTAATGCGTAAAAAATTAGAGGACAAAGGTTTTCTTGAGGTTGAAACCCCAATTCTTCACGTGCTCCAGGGTGGGGCTGCGGCTAAGCCGTTTGCTACCCATCATGAAGCGCTCGACATGCCACTTTTTATGCGCATTGCGCCAGAGCTTTATTTAAAGCGGCTTGTTGTTGGCGGTTTTGAAAAGGTTTTTGAAATGGGCAGGGTCTTTCGCAATGAAGGGATTTCTTATAAACATAATCCTGAATTTACTATTATTGAAATTTATCAGGCTTATGCTGATTACAATGATGTGATGAAATTAACCGAGGAATTAGTGGCAACTATTGCCCAAGAGGTTTTAGGGACTCTTGAGATTGAATTTAAGGGTGAAAAAATTAGTCTA
>JBDRMQ010000186.1:0-3915 GCA_043811955.1 bacterium
GGGGAGATTGTGCCGCCAGGCCTATATTCCATTGAGATAGAAGCAGGCAGATATGACACAATGCCGCATGCTACTGCTTCTGGTCTTTCTACCATGAGTATTACTTCAAGCTCAACTCCTTCTGGAATGATTAGGAATTGGCTTGAGACCTGGAGTTATAATATTAAGGTCAAGGGGGTAGATTATTCCGACCTAACGACAAGTTTAACCGCTTCACCGGAATCACTTGTTGCTGACGGGGCAAGCCTTTCTACCATAACTGTAACAGTCAAAAAACCTGATACCAGCCCAATGTCAGGCGCGATTTTGTTGTTTGATCCTCCGACAAAAGGGAGTTTTACTTCAGATCGGCGGGTGGTGACTGATGCGAGGGGCGAGGCTAAGATAGTGTTTAAGGCTGGGACAGAGGGAGGGGAAGAGACAATTAGGGCCAGGCTTGGTTATGGCGCTGGATCCCAGTCGCTTAACGTTCCAATTAATTTACTCAAAATAGAGTCGTTTACTATTACCCCCCTCAAAGATGGCGATGGCACAAATGATTTGTACAATGAGAACTTTTATCCCGGGCTGGGCAGGAGAAAGATTGAAGTTGAGATCAAAGATGAATCCGGCAATCCTCTGACAGGCTGGCCGATAAAGTTTTCAGCCAACATTGCGGGAGAATTCTCTGGTTTGGGTGGAATAACGGTTAATGTAGTAAAGACTAATGGGGCAGGCAAGGCTAATGTTTATTACAGAACAACCAATGGTGTTGATAAAGCTGAATTAGTCATTACAGCAACGCTTGAAGGAACCAGCACAAGTGTAAATAGCGGGAAATTAACTATCAGGCGTAATGGCAGTGACACCATTAGTAAAGTTGAAGCTGGACAGACCCTTTTGATTTATGATCCAGAACATGTTGCTGATTCTGTTCAAGATTTGCAGGAAAAGTTAAACCAGGTTGTGCCCAGGAAGAAGTCGGTGGCTGGTTATATTATGGTAGAGGAGGAGGGCAGCTATGATGACAACACCGCCTCTGCCATTGAAAAATTTAGGTTAGGGTTTGGGGCTAATATGACTGAAGAAGACAGGGTTTTTGATGAATTGAAAAAGGTCTATCCTGATTTAGGCGTGGGGAGAAGGGGGCGGGTTTTGGGGAGACAAACGTATGCTTTGCTCAAGGAAAAGCGGGAGGATGTAACGAGGTTTGTGGCAGCGCTATTAAGAGAGGCTGCCAGGTATGCGGATTGTAATACAAGGTGGTTGCACATACCAAGCGAAGAACCCAATCCACCTGCAAATGGTAATCCTGGAGAAGCGTATTTTTATGGAGGAGGAGTGCTCCTCGAAACGTTTGTTGCTACCTTAGAGGGTAATCGAGTGAGACCAAACGAGATAACGAGTTACGACCAGTACGAAACGGGTCGCCAACCGGAGAAAAATTATTTTGGTATTGATTGCAGCGGCTTTGTTCAGGCCTGTGCTAATGTTGCAGGAGCGCCTTATTTTCCAAATCTAAACGAGCGTAAAATTAATACTGATTGGATTAATAACAGATTAAATGATGGGAAAATATATCGGATAAACTTTTCATACAATAAAGATGTCAGAATAATTCCGAAGCACTTGAAAAAGGGAGATATAATCGTAATTCCTAGTGATCATGTGGTAATAGTTAACGAGAACCCTTTAAATGAAATTAATGTTGCGGTACAAGTTATTAATGCTCATGGAATTACTCCAATAACAAGCATGCCAGGAGTTTTTGGTAAAAAAGTTTTGCGGATGCCCTTTGCTGTTTGGTATGGTGCCAGAGATGGATCGCAATTTAATTATGGGAGGTTATTATTATGGAACTAATTGTATCTTCGAAAACACGAGGGCAAGATTTGACCGATATTTTGATGCGATTTTTTATTGCTTTTTGTTTGATTGTTGTTGCTTCACCTGTATTTTCTATGGAATATTCGCCCATGCGAGAAATTTTAGAAACTTCTATCGGAAGTAAAGAAGGCCAAGTATTTTTTAAACAGGGGACAGTTCCCTCTTTTGCGGAAAAAAATAATGGTTTTGTTGTTGATTATGATGGGGCGATTTTGGTTTCTGATACCAGAAACGGGAAAGTAGAAAAATTTTCGCCCAAAAAGGGACATCTGTTTTCTTTAAAAATCAAGAGTTACGTTAAATGGCCATATCCATATGAAGTCTGGCCTTATGAATTGACGTTTGATAAAAATAATAATTTATATGTTGAGCCAGCTTATTTAAGTGGAAAGGCTGATAATCAAAACAAAATTATTAAATTTGATCGTAATGGAAAGTTTATCACGTCATTTTGTAAATATAATGTAGATCATCTTGCGATTGTCAATGATGTCCTTCTTGTTGAACATGATCGTAAATTGGAATATTTTGATCTTGAAGGAAAGTATATAAAAACCCAGGATTTTATTGGTTCGATGGGGAATAGATATTTCGATTCTGATGGAAATTTATATATTTGGCGCGGGGGTTATGATAAAGCCCAGAATGATTTGGGAGAAATTGAAATGCCCCAGGATGAATATGAATACATGACCCCACCTAAAACAGAATATGAAGACAGGCGTTATGGCCCGATCAAAATTTTTCATGGGAAAATGGCGGCTGATCCATATGGCAACCTCTATATCGAAGCCTTTACCAAGGACAAATACAAAATCTTCAAATGGGACAAGATAAATTATGAGCCCCAAAAGTTAGACATAAAAGGTTTAACCTTTTCCTCCCCAACCCAAACCGCCCTTGCCATTAATAAGCATGGCACCATATATTTGTTAGATCAGGTGGGCAAGAAAATCCTGAAAGTTTCAAATAATAAGGTCACGACTATTGTTGAGAATAAGTTTAAGCAGCCAGTTGGTTTGGCTGTAGATGCTGGCAGTAACTTATATGTAGCAGATAACCAGGCAGGCGAGGTATACAAGTTTAATCGCCATGGTAAACAGCTCCTCTCTTTTGGTTCATTTAGTAATATTGAACGTCTGGAGATAGATAAAGCTGGCAATGTTTTGGTCCAGGATAGCCTAAAAGAGAAGTCTAAAAAGGCCAGGTCTTATGAGATATTCAAGAAGCTAAAACAGGCTTTGGCAGGTAAAATCGCTGAGAAAAAAATTACTGCTGAAGAGTTTTACATAGATAAGCTGGTCAAGTTTGATTATGTGGTTGATGTGGAAAAGCAGAAAGTAACCAGATATAACCAAAAAGGCTATCAGTTTGGGGTGTTTAGTGCCAGGGATATTGAGACTCAGTTGGCTAAACTAGAGGCCGAGCCAGAGCAATTACAGGCCAAGGAAATAACAAGGGTGCAAAAGTTTAGCCCTGCTGGGAAGTTTTTGGTTCAAGTGGACAATCTTGAGACAGCAGCCTTTGGTTTTACTGCCAGGGCAATAATGCTCGAGCGAGAAGATAGAATTCCTACTGAGGGTGGAGCCAGGGTGGTCAAGGTTAAGGATATCCCAGCGATCAGGATGAGGGACAAGGCAGGTAAATTGGTCAGAGATTTCAAGTATGGCTGGGGAGATACGCTAGAGGCAGTTAGCGTGATTAAGGTTAGAAGCGCCAGTGATGAAGAGAAAAACGTAGCAGAGAAGCTGGGAGATAAGCGGATTTATGTTTTAGTTAAGTGGCAGGAGAAGTACGCGGATAAATATATGCCCAAGGAAGAAGTAGTTATTTTTGATGAAGAGGGCAATTTTGTGAATCGGGTTTATTTGTGGAAGGAAAAAGGGGCTTTGGTTGAGGCGAAAGGTGATGTGGTGGTGGGAGATAGCGGGGAGGTTTGGCAGGTGCTTAGCAAGGGGATAGCAAGGTGGGAAAGGGGAAAATAATGACAAATGACAAAGAGAATGACAAATGACAAAATCCAAATTTCAAATAAATCGTACAATGATA
>JBDRMQ010000187.1:0-11150 GCA_043811955.1 bacterium
TGTCATTCTCATGGTTTTGCCCCCTTTAAATTCTGTACATTGCTACAATAAGCGAAATAGCAGCCACGACTAAAAGCAAAAGAGATAAGCGACTGGCTGAGTTAGGAAGTTTTTCAGTTAATTTCATCCCCAACACCCCCTGTATTCAAGTTTTGGACCTTAAAAGATTGAGACTTGTTATCAACCTTTGCGTATGAGGATTTTGCGGGTTAGCCATTATCTTGGCGATTTCCCCTTCCTCAACTATTTTCCCTTTATAAAGAACAATAACCCGCTGACAAAGCGATTGTATTATACCAAAATTATGGGTGATGTAAAGCACGGATAGGTTAAATTTTTGCTGCAACTGCACTAATAACTTCATAATCTCAGCTTGTACTGTTACATCTAAAGCCGTGGTTGGCTCATCCGCGATTAGAATTTCTGGCTGGCAAGCAAGCGCCATGGCGATCATCACCCGCTGTCTCATCCCACCGGAAAATTGGTGTGGATAATCTTTGATTCTAGTTTGCGGATTTTTAATTTGGACAATTTTCAGCATTTCAATCGTTTTTTGCCAAGCAGCCTTTTTGCTTAAACCCTGATGAAGTCTAACTGCTTCAGCTATTTGGTCACCCACAGAATAAACCGGGTTAAGCGAAGAAAATGGGTCTTGAAAGATCATTGAAATTTTAGCCCCGCGAACCTTGCTCATTTCATTTTCAGAAAGTTTTAAAAGGTCCTGCCCATTAAAAATAACTTCACCTGAAGTAATTTTTAATGGCGGATAAATTAAGCGCATGATTGAGTGGGCAATGGTAGACTTACCTGAGCCAGATTCACCCAGAATTCCCAATATCTCACCTTTTTCTAGAGAAAAGCTGACATCGGCCACAGCTTGAGTCTCTGGAAAGGCAACAACTAAGTTCTTAACTTCTAACATCAAGTTTCTCCCTTAAACCCTCGCCAACAAAATAAAGAGAAAGAACTGTCGTCAAAATCAATAACCCCGGAATAATTGCCATCCATGGCGCATCTCTCATATAAGCTTGCGCATCAATGAGCATATTCCCCCAAGATGGCATTGGCGGCTGCACCCCCATCCCCAAAAAAGAAAGAGCAGACTCTGTTAAGATCGCCCCAGCCATACCAAGCGTTGCCGCCACAATTATCGGGGCTTGGGCATTAGGGAGCATGTGACGAAAAATTATCCGTGTGTTTGAACAGCCAATCGCTTTCGCTGCTTCAACATAGGAAAGTTCCCTGATCTTTAAATATTCCCCCCTCACCAGCCGCGCCACCCCCATCCAAGAGGTCACCCCAATCACAATCATTACATTATATATATTAGGAGTAAGCATTGCTTGAATGGCTAAAATTAAAAAGATCGAAGGAAAAGCCAGCATCACGTCAACAAATCGCATCACAATTCCATCTACCCAACCACCAAAATAACCAGCTGCTGCGCCAAGCAGTGTGCCAATAAAAATCGAGATCGTCACAGCTACTAAGCCAACAGTTAGCGAGATCCGAGCGCCAAAAACCGCGCGGCTAAAGATATCTCGGCCTAAGTCATCGGTGCCGAACAAGTGGCTCAAACCCGGCGCCAAAGTTGACTCATCAACAATATCTTCCGGGTCATAAGGAGCGATAACCGGGGCAAAAATTGCAGCCAGGATAAAGACGCTAAGGACCAAGACGCCGAATTTAGCAAACCTATTTTTTAGCATAGCGAATCCTCGGGTCAACTAAGGCATAACCAAGATCAGCTAAAAGATTGCCAAGCATGATCAGGAGGGCTGAAAAGATCACGATCCCCATAATCAAGGGATAGTTGCGCTGAAAAATCGCCATGACCCCCAGCCGCCCCATCCCTGGCCAGGCGAAAATGGTTTCAATAATAAAGGCTCCGCTAAAAAGCCCTGGCAAGGAAAGGCCAAGCAAGGTCACAATTGGGATTAAAGCATTGCGCAAGGCATGTTTAAAAATAACCACTCGCTCAGGCAAGCCTTTCGCCCTGGCTGTGCGAATATAATCTTGGCTTAAAACCTCAAGCATTGCTGCCCGCTGATAACGTGTAATTCCAGCTAAACTCAGAAGAGTCATTGTTGTTAACGGCAAAATCATGTGTTGGAGAATGTCCAAGATTCGATGTCCGATGTCAGTCAGCTCAAGCAAAGGATTTGTCATGCCCACCGCTGGGAGCCAACCCAATTTAACCGAGAAGAGAAGCATCAACATCAAGCCGAGCCAAAAAGAAGGTGTAGCCATGCCGGCAAAAGAAAAAAGAGTGACCAGGTTATCAAACCAGCTCCCTTTTTTTACTGCCGAGATCACCCCTAGCGGAATTGTGATCAGTAGGGTTAAAAAGTAAGCTGGGATCATTAAAAGAAGTGTTGCAGGAAGTCTTTGCAAAACCTCGGTCAAGACTGGTTGGCCAGTAGTGTAGCTGGCCCCAAAATCCCCGCGCAAGACATTGCCTAGCCAATAAAAATATTGGACAATAATAGGCTTATCCAAGCCCCAATTCGCCCGAATCCTAGCTAAATCAGCAGGGTCAATATTAGGGTCAGTAAACAAAGCCGTGGGATCACCAGGGGCTAGGTGCATCACAAAGAAAGATATAAGCGATACCCCGATTAAGAGAGGGATTAGCTGAAGCAATCTTCGAAAAATAAATTTTCTCATTTAGTCACAAATATTTTTTCAAGATTAAGCATCAAGCCGGCTGGTCCTGGTTTTGACAGGCCCCCCACTCGCTCGCGAACACCTGCCACTGCCTTTGGATACCAGAGGAAAATATAGGGCTGATCGTCTGCAATTATTTTGAAAAGTTTTGCGTAAACTTTTTTCCGCTCCTGCTTGTCCATGGTCAGCCTGCCCTGCTCAATTAACTTATCAGCTTCGGGATTATTATACTCAATAAAATTAAAACCCTTTGGATACTGGCTCGAGTGCCAGATAGAATAGCCATCAGGATCAAGACCCAAGGACCAACCCATCAAAATTGCGTCAAAATCTTTGGGGTCTGTTGGCGCATTCACAATCTTAAGCATCGCCGACCATTCCATCACCCGAACTTTCACCTTGACCCCAACCTTTTTATATTGCTGCTGCAAAATCACCGCAGCTTTTTCCCGCTCTTTATTACCCTGGTTAATTAGAATAGTAAATTCTAAATTTTCTGCGCCTGCTTCTTTTAAAAGCTGTTTAGCCTTGCCAGGATTATACGGATACTTGGCCACATCATCAGAATACGCCCAGGAAATTGGGGCAGAAGGGGCATGAGCTGGCGAGGCCAATCCTTGAAAAATAATTTTAACTAACTGCTCTTTATCAGTTGCGTAGGCAAGAGCCTGACGCACCCGTTTATCAGCAAATTTGGGCTGGGCCATATTAAATCCCAAATACGAATAGTTTAAGGCGTCAAACTCAAAAACATTGATCCCCTCTTTGGCCTTCATTCTTTTATAATCTTTGGCTGGGATTCCTGTTTCATCAATCTGGCCAGCTTCCAGCGCAATTAACTGGGCATTGGCATCTGGAATAATCTTGAAAATGATCGTTGATAGTTTTGGCTGGCCTAAATAATAATTATCATTGCGCACCACTGTCACATGGTCCCCTGTTACCCATTCCTTAAACTTGAACGGACCAGTTCCTACTGGATTTCGATTGAAAGAAGCTGTATTAATATCCTTGCCAGCCAAAAGATGCTTGGGAATAACGCTCATGCCTGAGCGAATAAGAAAAGGGGCAAAGGGCTTGGGCAAAACCGCTTGAACTGTATATTTATCCAAAGCCTTAAACTCAATCGCTTCACCGTCAATGATGAAATCACTGCGCCGCACAGAATTAACTTTTGGATCTAAAATAGAATTAAAAGTAAAAACAACATCATGGGCTGTAAAAGACTGGCCATCGTGCCAGCTAACATCACGCCGCAGCTGAAAAGTCCAAAGCTTGCCATCCGTTGAGACTTCCCAAGACTTAGCCAAATCAGGAATAACTTCAAGTTCTTCATTAACCTTCGTCATCCCATTAAAAATCGTCCCTTCAACTGCTGAGGAAGAAGTATCAGTTGAGAGAATCGGATTCAAAATAGAAACTTCACCCAGCAAACTCATAACAAGCTTCCCATTAGGGTCAGCTTCGCTCGCTTTGGGGAGCTTAATTGGCTTATCTTTTAAAGGAGCAGGCCCAGCACAACCAAATAAAAAGAGAGCCAAGAAAAGAGCAGCAAAAAATTTAACTTTCATAACCCTGATTTTATCACAAATTGCTTAACTCTTGTATTTTGCGCAAGCCTGTGCGGTCATAGCCAGTTAGCTTATATTGGGCAGAGACCTTATCATAAGTATAGATAATTTTGCCGGCTACATCAGCATCTTTATATTCTTGGCCAGTAAAAGGATTTTTTGGCACACTCGCAATATAGCCGCCAGCCATTAAATAATTTTTGCACAAGCTTTCCAACGGCACATTCGTATCCAAGGGATAGACGGAATTCTCCATCTCATAAGCCTCAACCGCCAATTGCGTCGAGTGCATCACCGCCTTGACCGCCGCCCCTTTAGCCTGATCTTTTGCCCCTAAAAGCTTCGGCGTTAAAAAAACCGCGAGCAGCCCGATTATGCCAATCACAACCAGCAGCTCAATCATTGTAAAACCTTTTTTTGTTCTCATTGCATACACCTCCTTTAAATTATAGCATTACTGCAATTTCGAAATCATCTCTATCATTGGCAAAAACATCGCCAGGGCAATTGTGCCGACAATTAAACCAACAAACAAAGTCAAGGCTGGCTCAAGCATGCTGGTCGCGCGTTGCACGAATACCTCGCGCTCTTTTTCATAAAAGGCTGCCACACTCAAAAGCATTTCATCAAGCCGGCCGGTGTTTTCGCCAACCAAGACCATCTGCACAGCCTCGGCCGGAAAAACCTTATGTTGAGACAAAACCCAGCTTAATCGTTCGCCATTTTCCACCGCGTCTTTTGCCCGCGACATAATCCCTTGAAACACCTTATTTTTCACGGGTTTTATCGCTGTGTTCATCGCCTCAATAATCGGCACCCCACCCTGGAGCAAGGAACCAAGGGTGTGAAAACTTTGCGCGATCTGCTCACGCGAATATAATTTTGATTTAAGGAAAAGCCGGTCAAAAAAATGTCTCCCTTGATTAGTTTTCCAATATTTTATTAAAAGAATCGCTAAAGCACCCAGAAAAACAACTAACAAATACCAAAAGCGGGCCAAAAAATCACCCAACCCCAACAAAAACAAAGTAAAAAGAGGCAAATCAGACTCAAGGTCAGCAAACATCTCCTTAAAACCAGGCAGGACAAAGAAAAAGATCATCAAGAGTGAGGCCAAACATAAAAAAATCACGAACGAGGGATAAAGCATCGCGCTTTTGATTTTTTCCGAAGCTTCAGCTCGGGTTTCATAATATTTTGCCAGTCTTTTCAAAACCTCTTCAAGGTTCCCGGCTCGCTCAGCCGCGGCAATCGAACCAGTCAACATAGGCGGGAAATAATTTTTTAAAGAATTCTCAAGCGATTCCCCCTCGCTAAGTTTTTGGACGACCTGGTCAAGAGAGGAAAGGCTTGAAATGTTCTTGATGATACCTAACGATTCGATGAGCGGAACACCGGAGGAAAGAAGTAAGCTAAGGTGGGAGCAGAATTGGGAGAGCTGGCGTTTTGTCATAGTTACATGCCCAGCACTATATTTTGCATCATAATAATCATATTACTCACTACTTTCTTTATCTTCTTAATTTCTTTAGTTTTAATCTTATCCTTTTGAAACAAATGCATTATTGCCTTTGATTGCATAGAAAGTTTAACCAATACATCAGGGCTTTTTGTCAGTGTTTTTCTCTTCTTCCCCATCATCTCTTCTAAAACAGAAAAAGCCCGCATAATTTGGATAGAACGCCTAACCGCCGCAGGGTTCTTCAAAATTGCAGATAACATATTCGCGCCATTTCTCGTAAAAGCATATGGGAGCTGTGGGGAAAACTTGAGTTGAGAGAGGTGGTCGCAAATTGCGACCACCTCGTCTTTTTCCTCTTCCGTCAATTGAAACATAAAGTCAGCAGGAAATCTTTCAAGATTTCTTTTCACTTGCTCATTTAATCTTTTAGTGGAAACACCATATATTTTTGCTAAATCTCTATCTAAAATGATTTTTTCACCTCTTAACTCAATAATAATGGCCTTTATCTCTGATATTCTTGATAATTTTGTCATTTTTTCTCTCCAATCGTGAAGTCGCAAATTGCCACTTCCCACGTTAGTGGTATCACAATTTGTGATACCTCAAGATAAGAAGCAATTCTATTACCAGGGGTATTTATTCGTAAATGAGCGAAAAACTGTCGCAGCTACGACACTTCGATGCGGGGAAAGAGAGGCTCACCTTTGGCTACTTTGACACCAGCAAGTTCTGTTCTTTCGGAAGGTTTTCCTTTTAAACCAAGCTGCTGCCACATTTTTCGGGAAGTTTCAGGCATAAACGGAGAAACATTAAAAGCAACTACCTGCAAAGCCCAAACTAAGTTAAACATAACCCCTTTTAACTTTTGTGTCTCACCAGCTTTGACCATTTTCCAAGGAGCTTCTGTTTCAATATATTTATTGGCTTTATTAATTACTGCCCAAATAAAACTTAAGGCCGTAGAAAACATTAACCTATCTATATTTTTAGAAATAGAACCAGACAAAGCTGTTATTAAACCGCTAAGCTCTATGCTTGTTTCATCAAAATCATTATTTTCCCCACTAGGAACAACTCCATTAAAATATTTCTCAACCATATTCAAGGTACGATGCAAAAGATTTCCCAAATCATTGGCTAGATCAGAATTATAGCGTTTAATAAAGGCAGCATTTGAATAGTCGCCGTCAACGCCAAAAGGCACTTCACGCATTAAAAAGTATCGAACAGCATCGACCCCAAACTCAGAGCTTAAAGCTAAAGGATCAACCACGTTTCCCTTAGACTTGCTCATCTTTTTCCCTTCAACAGTCCACCAGCCATGACCAAAAACCTTTTGAGGCAAAGGAATATCTAAAGCCAGCAAAAGCGCCGGCCAAATCACCGCGTGAAAGCGGACAATCTCTTTCCCCATTAAATGAACATCAGCTGGCCAGAACTTTTTAAAGTTTTCTCCATCAGGATAACCCAAGGCTGAAATATAATTAATTAGCGCGTCAAACCAAACGTAAATCACATGTTTGGGATCATCCGGCACCCCAACTCCCCAAGGAAAAGCTGTCCGGGTAATTGAAAGGTCTTTTAATCCTTGCTCAATAAATTTAACAATCTCATTTTCTCTTGATTTTGGCTGAATAAAATCCGGATTCTCTTTGATATGTTTTAATAGTTTATCTTGGTATTTAGAAAGTTTAAAAAAGTAGCTCTCTTCTTTTAAAATGTCACAAACTCGGCCGCAATCAGGGCAAAGTTTGCGGCCCTCTATATCCTCATTAAGCTGCATCTCTGACCAAAAAGATTCGCAAGGGACACAATACCAACCTTCATATTCACCAAGGTAAATATCCCCTTGCCCAAGAAGTTTATGGAAAACCTTTTGAACAACCTTTTCGTGGCGCGGCTCGGTTGTCCGGATAAAATCGTTATAAGAAATCCCTAAAGTTTTCCAGGCATCTTTAAACCCTTGGGCCATCTCATCAACAAATTCCTGGGTATCCTTATTTTTTGCCTTAGCCGCGTTCCAAATCTTTTCCCCATGCTCATCTGTCCCAGTTAAAAAATGGACCTCAAACCCCATCATCCGCTTATAGCGAGCCAAAACATCTGCCGCTACAGTAGTATAAGCATGGCCAATGTGCGGGACATCATTGACATAATATAAGGGGGTAGTTAGATAGAATTTCTCTGACATAGGTTAATTATATCACAGCGGAAACAAGACCCTAATATAGCTAATCTTATCCAGCGCGGTATCAGCCCAAGTCGGGAGCTCTTTGTATAAATAAAACCTGGGTATTTCAAGAATTGGCATCGGAGACCAATCATTGCTTTTTTCAAATTTAACATCAACCAAAAAGCGGCTCAAAAACTTCTGTTCCCAATCTTCCGCATAAATGTCAGCTTCACGATAGTCAGGATTGATAAAATATTTAAAAAGAGGGGCCGCACCCTCCAATGTTTCTCCCTCTAAACTAGGCGCTCCAACCACCATCCACTGGGTTTTTCTTTTGACATAAGGCATATCAATTGAGTGCACCGCGGGAATAATTTGAAAGCCGCCAATCTCACCTAGTCTAGAAGTTGAGATATCGATCACCCCTGCATGATTAGCCCTAACGCGGCCTGGCCCAGCAAAGTTTGTCCCAGAAAAGCGGCCAATCCCCACCACTGGAGCTAAAACTGTCCCAATAACTTTATCGGGCATCCCATACTGGTAGCGAGCAATAATCCTCCCCCCAAACTTATTTTCAAAAATAATTTCACTAGGATATTCAAGGGGCTCCTTAACTATAACATAGTAAACATCACCAATTTTGGGCTGAAAATCTTCACTAAGCGGCAGCGGCGATTCTACTCCCCGCTCAACCAAAACCTGGCTGCCAACAAAAGGGGCAAAGTCACCGCCAAAAATCTTTGTCCCAGCAGCAATATTCGTGTAAATAGAAGAATCAGGACTTAAAAAAGAATTATATTTTTTAGGCGGCCGCAAAAACTCTTTGGGGAGCAGAGAAAAAATGGTCTTGGTCCCTTTAGCGCTAACTTTGATATGGATGGCGTTTACTGCGGTAGCTGCCACCTCACCACTCTCAACCCAAGCTGAGGCCATATAGCCTTGTTGGCTAACCATTTTGGTAGGGTACAAAACTTTGCCTTGAGCTTGCCAGGTCCGGCCGCTATCCTGGCTAACCGCTATTTCGCCATTAATTTTATTTTCTATTTTAAGGCGATAGGCTTCCTGAAAATTAGCCTGGGAGGAAGAAGAGAAAAGAATAATAAAGAAAGCAATGAAACCTGCGACTAAACGTCGCGGTTTCAAAAGAAAGGAACCGAGAAGTTGCATCGAGGGTTCCGCCATTAGCTTCTCAAATATTCAGTTAAAGTTCTAACCATAACCCCAGTTGCGCCACCTGATAAATAACCTCGTCCCTTGTCTAAATAAGCTGTCCCAGCGATATCAAGGTGCGCCCACGAAGTATCACCAGCAAACATTTGCAAGAAGAGCCCGCCAATTGCAGTCCCTGCTTTGCCAGTTTCAGTACAATTTTTCATATCAGCAATTTCACTTTTGGAATAATCCTTATATTCTTCAAGCAGCGGCAGTTGCCAAATCTTTTCTCCTGATCGATTCCCCGCCGCGATTAATTCATCAACCAACCCCTGGTCGTTGCCCATCACTCCAGAGGCAGCATCCCCTAAAGCTGAAATACAAGCCCCGGTCAGAGTGGCCACATCAATAATTTTTTTCACTTTTAACATTTTCCTGGCATAGCCAATCCCATCAGCTAAGACCATGCGGCCTTCGGCATCAGTTGAGACAATCTCAATTGTTTTGCCAAGGAGCGAGCCGACCACATCGCCCGGCTTCTGAGCCTGGCCATCGGGCATGTTTTCGCAGCAAGGGAGAATCCCAACCACACTTTTGCGGACCTTAAGGCGAGAGATTGCCCTCATTGTTTCCAGCACCGCAGCTGCCCCAGCCATATCAATCTTCATCTCCCAAAGCTTTCTAGAAGGTTTAAGGGAAATGCCGCCGGCATCAAAAGTAATCCCTTTCCCTACTAAGGCTATCTCTGGTTTACCTTTGCCATATTGCATAATAATAAACTTGGCCGGCTCTTTTGATCCTTTGGAAACAGAATAAAAAGCTTCCAGGCCAAGTTTCTTTGCCTGAGCCAGAGACAGGACTGTTACCTTGACCTCGGCTATCTTTTTAGCCTCAGCTGCCAGATAAGCCGGCGTTACTTTATTAGAGGGCGCATTGACCAAATCCCGCGCTCGGTTAACTGAATCAGCAATAACATGACCAATCTTATATCCTTTTAGAATCTCTTTGATTTTTGGCTTGGAAATTTCAGTAATAAGGAGTTCTTCAATTTGGAAAAAGCTATCGTCTTTTTCTGTCGCAAAACCATCATAACGATAAGTGCCAATCAGGCTCCCTTCGACTAAAACCTGGGCTGCCTCTGGCAGCTTTAAGCCCCCAGCCCCTGCCCCATGGACAATTGTCGCCACAACTTTAGCTTTAATTCTCTTCGCCTCAGCTAGCGCAGCTGCCGCAACCTTCCTGGCTCGATCAAAGTCAAAGTCAGTTGCTTTGCCCAAGCCAACAACTAAAACTTGTTTGGCCGGCAGTTTGCCTTGGGTATGGACAATATTAACTTCACAAAGTTTGCCGGTAATCTCCCCATCTTTAATTAAACCAGCAATCGCGTTCTGGAGTTTTTTATCAACCGCCCCGGTCGCCCCCCCGGGAGTTTTTACCCCTTCAAAAAGATTGACAACCAAAAGGTCGCATTTCACTTTATCAAGCGGGATGTTTTGAACTTTGATCTTCATTTTTTACCCTCCAAATAAAATCTTGATCTCACGCCGGGCTGACTGAGCACTATCCGAGCCATGAACTAAATTCTTCATGGTTTTTTCTGGGGTGAATATATTCTCCTCTTTTAAGTCACCGCGAATGGTGCCGGCCTCAGCCTCGCGAGGGTCGGTGGCCCCCATGATAGCACGAGTTCTGGCAATTGCGTCTTCAGATTCAATAATATTAGCCACAACCTGGCCAGAGGTAATAAATTTTAAAAGACCGGGATAGAAAGGCTTATCTAAATGGACTGAGTACAAATCCCCTGCCAGCCCATTAGTCAATTGGATCGTTTTGCTGGCAATTACTTTTAAGTCGGCACCGGCAACCCGGGCCATGATCTCATCAACCAATCCACGGACCACCCCATCAGGCTTGATGAGCAGCAAGGTTCTTTCGAGCACGTTTGATAGCCTCCTTTACCCGTTTGGGCGCTGTCCCCCCAACTACATCCTTGTTCAAAACAGAAGATTTTGTCGATAAAATCCTGGTCGCGTCATAGCCAAATTCTTTCGAAAATTGCTTTAATTGCTTAAGTGATAAATATTCAAGCTGCATGTTTGATTCTTCACAATAAGCGACAATC
>JBDRMQ010000188.1:0-9503 GCA_043811955.1 bacterium
TGAGAACTCCGAAAAATTAAGGGTTCGGAACCTGAGGCTAAAAGCCTCGGTTCCTTTTCTCGTCGAGAGCAATTTGTATTTTGGAACCGAGAATTTCATTCTCAGGTTCCAAAATCAACTTTTTCGGAGTTCTCGGGTATGAAAAGCTTACAAACACAGCAAAGCCAAATTGTACGCTGGCCAGTTATGATGAAGCCTTGGCAAGTGGGCAAGGCCTTGGTTTTTCCAAAGTTTGTTTTAAATGGCCCACTAGCAGCTCGGTTTAAAGGGCTGGCTTTGCCTGCTCATGTGGTCTATGGTTTTCAGTCTCATCTGGGGATATCAAGGGTGATGGTTCAAAACACAGAGGCTGGAGATTATTTGACAGAATCTTTAGGAGACAGAACTTTTGTTTTAGGTTTGCCCTATACTTTTCCAGACTATGGAGAGCAAGTAAGTTATTTAACTAGAGGTTTATCTGCAATTGCAGCCCAAAACAGGGTAAATTTAATAGCTACTTTAAAAGAAACTTTGCATGATATTAGTAATGCTGGTGGAGGCGCCATAGCTGGTCTTCAGGTTTTAGGGTTGGTCCCTGGCCTTGGACAAAATGAAGAACAGGGGCAATTATTTCAAGAATTTGAATATTTGCGAGATGATTTGGCAGGATTAAAAGTTAGAGATTTGTCGATGAGTATGGTTGATTCTTGTGTTAGAGGGGTCAAGCATAAATTGCAGGATTTTTTACTCTGGGAACAGAAAACTAGGAATTTGATGGCAGTGCAGAGATTTCAAGCTTTGCAAAGCCAAGACGCGAAACCTTCCTTATTGCAGAATTTAAATGATTCTATCTTGCCTGAGGCTTTTGCTGCTCTTGATAGGTTGCCAGGTGTTATTGAGCGAGCTATGGATAATCTTGATGATTTAGGAAGATTAGATGTAATAACTCCAATAACTTTAGCTGAAGTTGCTTTGCTGAATGATTTTTTAATGGGACATCTGCCAGAGGCTCAACAAAGATTGCGAGAAATGCCTGTGATGGCAAACAAGACAATCTTGGAGCAGATATTTGATGAGTTGATCAGAAATGCGACTAGGGCGGCCCAGGCAGGAAAAAGGGAAGAGTTAGTTGGGGCTGTTGATGTTTATTTAAAACTTTTAGAGAAAAAAGGTTGTCTTCAGCTGATTTTAGTTAATAAAGTTAATGATCCAGTCATGAGAAAATTTTTGAAAAATAATGAAGCAGCTCTCTTTGCTGAAATTAATGATGCTGATGGTCACGGCAAACAAAAAATCTTTCAGCAAGGGGTAACTTCAAGGGCAAAAGAAGAAGTTTCAGAAAACCACGGGGGGATTGGGCTCTCTCTACTCTGGGATTATGTGGTTTTGCGGCTGAAGGGGAGGATCCACGCTGATTATTCTCCAGAAGAGAATGAGTTTATGATGATGATTTCTTTTCAATTAGTGGATAATGGCTAAATCGCCTTTTGCTTTCCAAACTTTAAGTTTTCCTTTTGCTTCCTCAACTTTTCCAACTGTGGTAAAGCAGTAACCTTTTTTAGCTTGGAGAAAAGCCGCTAATTTTTGTTCGGTTTCCAGGTAAACTACTGGCTTTGAATTATAAAAAACTATCCCTGGCCGGTTGCCAACGTGATAAGCGGCGATTTGTTCGTTTGGCTTAATAACTTCAGTCACTTTTTGTGCCAACTCTTTGGTCCCTTTATATTCCTCAATTGCAGGGAGGGTTTTTGTGGTCAGAACAGCTGTCATCATAAAAACCATGACAGGTAGGATCGCAAAACTCATCCTCTTATTTTTTGAAAAAGAGAAAAAGATAGAGAGCAAACTTCCCACGCCAATTATTGTTCCAAGTAGCTGAAGTTGCGGCAGCAAGGCCTCGTATGGCCCGCTATATTGACGGCCAGCAATGACAGCGGCGATGAAAACGAGGATGACGACGATTAGTAAGCCTAGGTTGGAGATTAGCATTGGATTTTGGGAAACCTGCGGCTGAACGCCGCGGTTTCCGGCAAAAGGAACCGAGACGTTTAGTCTCAGGTTCCTTTCTTCCAGGAAGTCTATCCACAACTTGCCCACCATAATAGCCAGGAAAGGGTAGATCGGTAATATGTAATTCGGCAATTTTGTCTTTGCCACCGAGAATACTATAAAAACTGGAATTATGTAGCATAGAGTTAAAAGCTCAGGTTTATTGAGTTTATTCCTCCAAGTTCTAATGAAGGCGTAGGGGATAAAATGGGACCAGGGGAAGAAACCCAGGAGCAGGGCAGGGAAGTAATAATACCAGGGGCCGGGATGGCCGGAAACTACGTCTTGAAATCTGGCAAGAAAGAGAAAGCCTAAGACAAATTGGGTAAACTTTTCGCCGTGCAGAATCCATTCAGCCGCATACCAGGGGCCACCAATTGCTAAAATAATTAGTATGCCAGGAACTATTTGTAGTTCTTTGAAAAAGCAGTGCAGACCTTTGGGTCTGCTGGTACTATTTGCAGGCCTGAAGGCCTGCGCTACATTTGTGATCAATAAAAACAAAAAAATAGCCAGACCAGGCATTGCTATCGCAATAATGCCTTTGATTAAAGTCCCCAAAGCCATCCAGAGATACATTAGTTTATATTTACCCTGCCAAAAACAATACAAACCAGCAGTGATAAAGAAAACAAGCAAAACATCTAGCTCTGCTATCCTTGATTGGATCAGAAATTGAAAAGCGGTCATTAAGACTAAGGCTGAGAGAAAACCAACTCTCTTATCGTAAAAAACTTTGCCGAGCAAAAAAGTGGTGATAACTGTTAAGACGCCGAAAATAGCTGCCGGAAGCCTGATTGCCCACTCGTTAAAACCAATTATTATGGTGAAGACTCTAGCTAACCAAAAATAGAGTGGGGGTTTGTCAAACATTATCTGGCCATTATAGTGCATGGTGATCCAATCCCCAGTCAACATTATTTGTTTGATGAATTCACCGTAGGTTGTTTCTGCGGCGTCGTAGAGAGAGAAGCTGCCGAGTTTGAAGAAGTAGAGGCAAAATGATGCTATGATTAAAATAATTAATGAAGAATGAAGAGTGAAGAAGGAAGAATGTTGGTGTGCCTTCGGCACATTATTATAATTATTATTTCCTTCATTCTTCATTTTTCATTTAATCCCCACCATCCGCTCTGTCTCATACGCGTTGAGAAACATCCCCCAATGATCTGGGTTTTCTTTGATGTGATTTTCAAAAATATCTAAAATTTGTCTAATAGTTGTTTCTCGATTATTTGAATTGATAGATAAGGGTGGGGAGAGCTTAATTGTATTCTTGCGTCCCTCACGTTTAACAAAAATAGGGATAATAGCCGCTTCAGAACGTTGCGCTAATGTTATCCAGCCCGTTGCCACTGGAACTCTTTTGCCCAAGAATTCAAATTCTTCATGCCGGCTGTCAAGTGCCCCTGTATCTGCCGCAAGATAAACGATCTCGTTGTCAGCTAAAACTTTTAAAGTTGCCTTATACATGTCTTGTTCAAGGACGTTTATAAGTTTGGCCCCGCCTTTCTTTCGGCTTTTGTTAATGATTTCAAACAGCGGATCATCAGTAACTTTTAGGATCCCGTTAATTTTATAGCCTTTCATGGCTAGGGCATTACCGGCTGATTCATAGTTACCTGCGTGGAGGGTGAGCAAGATTATCCCTTTGCCTCTGCCTAATCCTTTATCCAGATTTTCCTGGCCTTCAATGTTGAAAACTAAATCATAATGTTTCTTTTTAAAGAAAGGGACACACATTATTTCCATGATTGAGTAGCAGGTGTTCTTGATTAAGTTGTTAGCTAGCTTTTTTGTCTCTTTATCAGGAAAGACCAGGCTAAAATTTCGGGCAATGAGCTTTTTAATTGGTAAGGCACGGATAATAATATGACAAAACCAGGCAAAGTTGTACATTTCAAACAGGGCGATCCTGGCGGGTAAAAAGAATTCTATTTTAAATAGAAATTGTAAGATCTTAATAAGATAGATCATGCTTTATTGTTAAACTGGATCTCGTAGAGATATTTGTACAGCCCGTCTTTTTGGATGAGTTCTTGATGAGTGCCGCTTTCAGCAATTTGTTTATTGTCGATTACGACGATTTTATCAGCATGCTCAATTGTATAAAGCCGGTGCGCAATAATAAAGCTGGTTCGTCCTTTCATTAGTCGCTCAAGTGCATCACGGATTAAACTTTCAGTCTCAGCATCAAGAGAAGAGGTTGCTTCGTCTAAAATTAAAATTCTTGGATTTCTTAGGATTGCCCGGGCAATAGCGACTCTTTGCCTCTCTCCGCCAGAGAGTCGGCTGCCGCGCTCGGCGACTTCTGTTTCGTATTTATCTGGGAGTGACTCAATAAAATTATGGATATTGGCAAACTTGGCAGCTTCGACAATCTCTTTATCTGTAGCTTCTGGTTTGCCGTAAGCAATGTTTTCTTTGATTGTTCCGGAAAAAAGGGTTATTTCTTGCGGCACAACTGCAATCTGTTTGCGCAAACTTTCAAGCTCTGCTTTTTTGATGTCGTGGCCGTCAACTAAAATAGTCCCGCTAGTTGGATCATAAAATCTGAGCAGTAAACTTGTTAAGGTGCTCTTGCCTGCACCTGTTCTGCCAATTAAGGCAATGACCTCGCCAGGGTTTACTTTGAGATTAATGTTTTGAACTACTTCTTCATTGTCATAAGCAAAGGAAATGTTTTTGAACTCAACTTCACCCTTGATCTTAGGCAGGGGTTTGGCGTTTGGTTGATCTGCAATTGAAGGCTTAACATCTAGCACTTCAAATATCCTTTTGGTTGAGGCCATTCCTTGTTGAATAATACTGTAAGCCTTACTTAAGGTGCTGCCCGGGTCGGTCATGATGCCAAGGGCTGTGGCAAAAGAGATTAGTTGGGGCAGGCTCAGTGAGCCGTTGATAATTTCCCGGCCGCCGAACCAAACAATGGCTACCACCGCAGTGGTCTGCAGCAGGGCAATAACCGGATTTTGGGTGGCTAAAATTTGCACGGCCCGCATATTAATGTGGAATGACTGCTCGGTTTTCCCTTTAAATTTTTTGATCTCTTCGTTTTCCATAGAAAACGACTTAACAACTTTAGCTTGGGAGACGGTCTCCTGCAGGTGAGAGGTGATATCAGCGGCTTTTTGTTGGACCCCCTCGCTTATTTCCCTGATCTCTCTAGCAAAGATCCGAATGACCTGGACAATTAGCGGAAAGGCGACAAAGGTTAAGAGCGAAAGTTTCCAATTAAGCCAAAAGATGTAGCCAAGCAAACCGATTAAGAGGAGTGAGTGGGGGATGATGGTGACAAAACTGGTCAAAAGGGTTGACTGAAGCATCTGAATGTCAGCCATGACCCGTGAAACAATTTCTCCCGTATTCCATTTTGAATAAAAATCAAGTGATAGGTCTTGGAGATGTTCGTAAACCCTGTTTCTTAAATCAACAATTACGCGATGGGAGACAAAAAAAGAAAAATATTCTTGTCCGTATTGGAATAACCCCTTTAAAAAAAAGACCCCGATCATCCCCAGGGCAGCAAGATTGAGCATAAACATATTCTTTTCTTCAATAACTTTAAAGATGTGGCCAGCTAAAGGGGCAATGAGCAAGGTTGAGCCAGTGACCAAGACTGTGCAAAACATGGCTCCGGCAATCTGTTTTTTATAAGGCCTGACAAATTTTAATAATCTAGCGTAAAGCTTCATTTATTTCCTCGGTAATTTTTATCGCTGCGCCAGGGCTTCCCATAGCTTTGATCAGCTCTCTTGCCATTGTTTCTCTTTTTTGTTTGTCCCTTAAAAGGGCAATGGCCTTGTCAGCTACTGCTTTGGGATCTATTATACCCCGAATTTCTTCAATTATTTCTTTATCTGCTTTAATGTTAGGCAGGGCAAAGAAGCGGGTCTTCTTATTCATTATTTCGGCAAACTTTTGTTTTAATTTCAATCCCAAGTAAGGAATTTTGCTGATGTAATGGGCGATTCCTTCAAGGGGAATAACTTCAATATTATCGAGCGGAAAAACAACCAGCATGGGGATCCCTCGAGCTGCCAGGCGTGCGGTGTTGGTTCCTGGAATTGTAATAATTAATTCAGAATTATGAGCTTCTTCAAAAGAAATTGTTTTTGCACCGGGAATATCTATGGCTGTTTCAAAAGGGGAGCTGACGATTTGGTATGTGGTATGAGGTGCGAGCTGTGAGATTTCATGCATGATCTTTTTGTATATTGGAGTAGTATGTTTTACCTGCCAAGCGCGACTGCCGGGCATAAAAGTAATTACGTTTGGCTCAGGGTTCCACTTTGGCAGGTCATGAACAGAATCAACCATTAAATTACCGACAATTTGAAGTTTATCTTTTAATAAGCCGCGACGATCAAGCTTGTTTAGTGATTGAGCATCTGGGCAGAAGAACTTTTTGTAAAAACCTGTCCAACCAATGTAGTCTTGAACATAAGCATAAGCAAGGTATTTTAGCTTTTTAGCGATTAGGATGGCATGTGCCAAATCCCCGCCTAAAAATAAGACTAGGCCTTGAGTTGAGAAATCAATCTTCGGCTTTTGGTTTTTGATAATCCAGCTTTTGTATTCATTTTGGGTGATGGTTTTGTTGATGCCTTTGATAGTTTTTATATAGTCTAGCTCCCGGCCGCTAGTATATTGGCATGGGGTCAAGACCAGAAAGATTCTCTGCTCTGGTTTTTTGGCAAAAATTGTCTCAGCTACAGGTTTGGCTAGGGCTGAGAGTTCGCCAGGACTATTAACGACGATAACGATGTCAGACATATAAGTTGATTATATCAATAACCGAGGCGTTTGGCGACTTCAGCAACCTTGCAGGGGATAAGGTCAGGTTTTTTTCCATATTTGATAGCATTATCAGGGTCTTTTAAGCCATGGCCAGTTAAAACACAAACAACAGTTGAGCCAGCTGGGACCTTGCCAGCTTGGCTAGACTTGATCAGACCTGCTACAGAAGCAGCCGAAGCTGGTTCGCAGAAAACACCTTCTTTGTTAGCTATCATTTTATACGCCTCAATAATTTCTTCATCAGAGACCATGTCAATAAAACCGCCTGACTCGCTGGCTGCAGCTTCAGCCGGCTTCCAACTAGCCGGATTGCCGATCCTAATTGCAGTGGCAAGTGTTTCTGGATTTTCAATTATATGTCCACGCACAATTGGCGCAGCTCCCTCAGCTTGAAACCCGATCATTTTTGGTAAGCTCGAGATTTTTTTCGCTGCGTGATATTCTTTGTAGCCTTTCCAGTAAGCGGTGATATTGCCGGCGTTGCCAACAGGGATAGCGTGAAAATCTGGGACAGCCCCTAGTTGATTGCAAACTTCGAAAGCCCCTGTCTTTTGTCCCTCAATTCTAAAAGGGTTGATTGAGTTAACAATTTCTACCGGGTATTTTTCCCCCATTTCGCGGACAAGCTCTAGCGCTTGGTCAAAGTTACCATCAACTTCAAAAACTTTAGCGCCGTGCATAATGGCTTGCGAAAGTTTTCCTAAAGCAATTTTCCCTTTAGGGATAATTACAATGCAATCAATCCCGGCTCGAGCAGCATAGGCAGAGGCAGAAGCAGAGGTGTTCCCTGTTGAGGCACAAATAACAGCTTTAGCCCCTTTTTCTAAGGCCTTGGAAATAGCCATGCACATGCCACGATCTTTGAATGAGCCAGTTGGGTTCGCCCCTTCATATTTTAGGTAAACTTTGGAGTTGGTTAGCTCAGAGATGTGTTGGGCTGGTAAAAGAGGGGTGTTTCCCTCGCCAAAAGTGACAATTGGGGTCTTGGTTGTAACTGGCAAATATTCTTTGTATTCTTGAACAACACCGCGCCATTTCATAAATTTATTATAGCATGAGTGTGAAGAGGCTAAAAGGTTATATCTTTGGGGATGGGGATGTTGCCCGAAGCGTTGATAGGGACGTGGAAGATGAGCTCTAAGAATTTTATATTGGCTGTCCCTTCGATTTTGTAACTCAGTTTTTTGTCTCCGCCAACTAGGGCATCCAAGACCCCAACTGCTGTGCCAAAGAGCTTGTCGTAGCGAACCATGACTGGGACTAGAATTTTCTTTTTGCTGTTGCGCGGGATGTTAAAGCCGCCGCGAACCTCGCTAAGCAGTTCTTTGTCATTAATAAAAACTTTGTATTTATAGCTTACAACATTGACATCTAGCGAGTTAGGATTTTCTGCCTCAAAAAGAAATGTTAATTCGACCCCATCAGTGGTCACGGAATTTGCTTTGTGTTCAATGAATTTAACTGTTGGCTGTTGCGGGGCACAAGAGGTCAGAGCCAAACTTATGGTCGCAATTATTAAGAGGAAAAATGCTTTTTTTATCATGCCCGTAATATAACAGAAAGGTTTTTGCCCTGCAAGGAGATTGTGTTATAATCTTCGCATTATGAAGTACTCTGCTGCCCGTGGAACAAAAGATATTCTTCCCCAAGACGTTGCTCTTTGGCAAAAACTAGAAGAGACCTGCCGGAAAATCTTTGCCTTATACAATTATAGTGAGATCCGCACCCCGATTTTTGAATCTACCGAGCTCTTTGCCCGCTCAATTGGTAAAACTACAGATATTGTTTCCAAAGAGATGTATGAGTTTAAGGATAAAAAGGGGAGAAGTCTGACCTTAAGGCCTGAAGAGACAGCCCCGGTTGTCCGCGCTTCACTTGAGAACAACTTAATTAGTCCAGATAGTGTTACTAAGCTATATTATATTGGCCCCATGTTCCGCTACGAGCGCCCCCAAGCTGGCCGGCAGCGCCAGTTTCATCAAGCTGGGATTGAGGTTTTTGGCAGCAGTGATCCGAGCTTGGATGCTGAGGTGATTTTACTAAACCTTGAGCTATTTAAGGGGTTAGGGATTAAGGAGTTAGAGGTTAATCTAAACAGTGTTGGTTGTCCAGCTTGTCGGCCAAATTATCAAAAACTATTAAAAGAACATTTCAAGGAAAATATTAAAAAGATGTGCCAAGATTGCCAGACTCGTTTTGAGCACAATCCTTTGCGTATCCTTGATTGCAAAAATTTGAATTGCCAGCAAACTATTGAAGCCGCCCCAGCCTCGATCAATACTTTATGTGATGAATGCCTTGATCACTTCAATGGCCTTTTGAAATATTTAAAACTGGCGAAGGTTGCTTTTAAAATAAATAATCGCTTGGTCCGTGGGCTTGATTATTACACGAAAACAACTTTTGAAATTGTCTCGGGTAAATTGGGGGCGCAGAACGCGGTTTGCGGTGGAGGGCGATATGACAATTTAGTGCAGCAGTTGGGGGGCAAGTCTATCCCGGCGGTTGGGTTTGCTGTGGGGCTTGAGCGAATCATAGAGTTAATTAAAAATGACAAATTATGCGCCGAAGGCGCATCCGCCTTTGGCGGAAAAATATCTTTATACATAGCGACGTTGGGGGAGCAGGCGAGAGGGATTGGTTTTGACCTGTTGGCAAAGCTTCGTCAGGATGGG
>JBDRMQ010000189.1:0-2665 GCA_043811955.1 bacterium
CTTTTAGCTTTATTTTTTGCTTTATGGATGCGGGATAAGTGGAAGGAACCATTACGTGGTGGATTTCTAGTCTTTTTCGGCCTGGCGATTTTTATCATTCTTTACGGTCTTTTTATCCTCATTTTTAGGCCTAATTGGTGGAGCCTTCCTTATTGATGAATGACTAATGAGGAAACCAGAATGAGGAAATAATTACCAAGAAATCAGTTGCCAAATTAGGATATTGGGGTTTGTTTATTATTTCATCATTGATTAATTGTTTATTGGGTATTGCCGCCGCAGGCGGTTACTGGGGGATCGTCTAATTACCTCAAAATCATGATTACTACAGAAAAACGGTAACTATTTAGGTATCCCGCGTAGCAGCGCCTCTTAGGCGCTGCATTTTCTTTTTGACACATTTTTTCAGAAATACATACCCAAATCCCGATATAGAGATGGAACCTGCGACTGAAGTCGCGGTTCCATCGATGTTGAAAACCAAAACGATCATTTAAGCTATTCAGCCAGAGCCATGGCTACATGAATTTTCTTGTTTTTCAACGATAAGGGATGGGTTAGCCGCTTTTCAACAAAGCTCACCCGCAAAATGATATTCAGGGGATAAATATGAGGCAGTAATATTAGCCAGCAGGGGCGGTTGCTAACCGGATCTTTTGCCGGATATTATTCAGTAATTCAAAATAGGCATCTTCGATTTTAAGAAACAATTGCCGACCGTGTTCGATGACCTTGCCGGCGATAAAGATTAACTGCCAGCGCAAAGTTGCGATTGTTTTCTTGGCCCAGCTTTCTTCCAGAAACAACTTTTTAACGGCGACTGCCAAATTGTAGGATAGAACTCCAATCTCAAAATAGACAGCATTGGCAGCCAATTCCTGGCTGGGAGCATAGTCCATGCCAAAACCGCTCTTGATCTCTTTGTTGTAATTTTCGGCATTGCCCCGCCGGTTGTGATGCGAAATGATCTCAGCCGCTGTGTTTGCTCGTTCAAAATCATTGGTGGCGATAACATAATAATGATATTGATTTTTCTCAAATAGTTGCCGTTGTGGATCCTGCCATCTTTGAATTATTAACGTGAACGATTCTTTGGTTTTCTCCATACAGTGAACGGCTGCTGCGTATTCCCTGCCAGTGTCTCGGCCATTCTCATCATAGAGCCTCTGCCATTCATTTTGCTTTATCCGACGAATAACCGCCTTAACCGCTGCATCCTGGTCAGCGGTGATGGTAAAGATAATGCTCCGCTTGGAACACGCGTTAAAGACGTCCGCGCTGTAGCCTGCCGAATCGCTCCTGAAGTATTTGAGCTTCTTGCCTAATGACTTCAGCAAATCATCAGTATATTCAAGTTGTTCTTTTGTTCCGGCACCGGCGTGAGCCGCGCCGTTACGGTAATCGGCTGCAACACACAGATCCAGCTCGGCCAGAAAACTTAACAAAACGGAAAAAGCGGTAAACCCTTTGTAATTCATTTCCGCGCATTCCTTTTCCGTTTTAATCAAAGTGGCGTCAGTATCTAATGTAAAGTTATCTTTGCCTGCGCGCTGAATAATTTCCGCAACCAGTTGTTCATTGGTCCTTTTCAGGCCGGCCAGATTATCTGTCTTTCTCAGCCATTGACCAATAGCGTCTGCTCCGGGGATTTTTGCTAGACCGCAAATTTTGCGCAAACCTTTGTCGATCTCGATTTCCCTGATGTCTTCCATTGATCTTCCGCCGCCGCAAAACATCAAAGCCAACGGCATTATATATTCATCAGGCCTCAAGCCACGGTTAGATTTTGGGGCAGGAAGATTATGCTGGATGCCGTTGATCACTCCTAGATCTAGCGCCGCCTCATAGAAAATACTTAAGCCGCTTTTGCTGGTGAGAGTATCGGAAGTTTTTTGGAGCTGGTAATCAAGCAGTTTTTCTTGTATATTTATCATTGGGCTGTGCCTCCTTTTTGGTTCACCCATTGGGTGCGATCGCAATCTTGATCAATTGCAATTATACCAAAGGAGACAGCCCTTTTTATTTATTTCTATATCGGGATTGGGGACATATTTTGGGCTTGACAATGGCATATAATCTATGATATATCATAGATTATATGGGATATCCAACCAGCGTCCAGCTAATTGACAGGGAAAAGACGGAGCAATGGTATGTTAATTTCCCTGCGGCCATTGCCAGGGCCATGGACTTTAAAAAGGGCGAGGTTGTTGAGTGGACTATTGAAAACAAAAATCGTCTCACACTTAAAAGAAAGCCAAAAAAGAAAAAGGCCAAGAAACAAAAAAGACCTCACCTCGGCCAAAAACCATTGAAGAAGCCTGGCAAGTTATTGATAAATTAGTGGGCCGGATTAACGAATTAGAGGCCAGGCTTAATAAAAACAGCCGCAACAGCAGCAAACCACCCGGCAGCGATGGCTTGGCCAAGCCGCCAAGAACCCAAAGCTTACGAGAGCCTTCTTCTCGCAATCCCGGAGCGCAACAGGGACATGAAGGCAAACATTTGGCCTTAATAGATAATCCCAACAAAATACTTAGATGCCAAACAACCCATTGCCGACATTGTCATGGTTCTCTTAAGAATGTAGTTGGCGCAATAGAACGGCGACAGGTGTTTGATCTTCCGCCTTTTGATGTTTTCGTCACGGAATATCAATCGGAAG
>JBDRMQ010000190.1:0-5310 GCA_043811955.1 bacterium
GGGATTAGGAGAACTCCGAAAAATTAAGGGTTCGGAACCTGAGGCTAAAAGCCTCGGTTCCTTTTCTCGTCGAGAGCAATTTGTATTTTGGAACCGAGAATTTCATTCTCAGGTTCCAAAATCAACTTTTTCGGAGCTCTCATTAGGAATTAGGGTATAGCGGTTTTTTCAATTTCATGCAACTTTTTGCTGCCAAGATACGATGTATATGGCATAGAGGTGAAAATCTGTGCCAAGACCAGCTAATGGAATAAGTCAAATATCTAGGCAGAAACTGATTCAACCCATAAGGTGGCCATCGTTAGAAATCAAGATGGGAAGCTCGTTAGCTCAGCCAAACAATTTACCAGAGCCAACTTACACTCCTTTTCGAACACCTCTTCCTCCTCTTACTCCGTTGGAAAAAGGTGGCCTGGGGGAGGTTTCAACGACAAGAGTGCGTGGTGGTCAAGAGGTTGTGGTTAAACAATCTTTAAAAGCTGACAGGGCATATATTATTGAAGCTGAAGCTGGCTTTACAATGGCGGCAGATGGTTTCCCTTTTTTCCCGAGATATGTGTCTTCTGGAGAAACACCGGAGGGGAAACCTTTTTTAATGATGGAGAAAATTGGTGGTCTTAATATTTATGAGGTAATGGAACGGCTGGGATCAATTGAGATTCCCAAAGCGATTGAGATAACTATGAGTGTGCTCTATGGTTTATCTCATTTGCATGATGTTGAGCTTGCCCATCGCGATCTTAAACCACAAAACATAATGATTAGATGGTCTGGCGAGCCGGTGATTATTGATCTAGGTTGGGTTGGTAGATTTAAACACGTTTCTTATGCTGGGACCCCTCACTGGCGGGCGCCAGAAGCAGTTGCCGGAGGCTTTGTTGACGGCCGTTCTGATATTTTTTCTGTCGGGATTTTGCTGGTTTATATGTTGACTGGCAGGAGTGTTTTTCAGGAATCTGGTTATGAGGCAGATGCAGTTATGTTCTCTAATTTGCCAATGATTAATGCTTTGATGGCTGATATTCCCCGTGATTTAAGCTTTGTCATCTACCAGATGCTTGAATACTATAGAGCAGACCGCTATCCGAGCGCGACAGAGGCTATTGAAGACCTGCGGGCAGTCCAGGCGAATCTGTCGTAGCTAGGACTTTGGTCATAAGAGCAAAAAATTTAGGAAATAACCCCTTGGCTAGAGTTAGGTAGTAAGTAAACTTAAGCGGGGTAGCGTTTTTCTCGACTAGGCTTGTCACTATTATTTTTTCAGCTAAATCAACCTTGAAGGCTCTGCGACAAGCTAGGGTAAGGTTAACATTACCATAGTGTTCAGCTAGGGCAGCAAAAAAAGCTAAGTCAGTTAGTTGCTCAAAAGGGTGGGGAGCGGGGAGCTTTTTTTCGATTTGCTTTATCATGGTTAACAAAGAATTTACTTTTGCCTCGCAATATGGGGCAGCGTCAATATTCGGTGATACAAGATCAAAAGCAACCTGATAGAGCTTGAAATCTGTTTGCAGTTGATCGAGACTTAAGCAAAAATTATATTGATCAATCAAGCCTTCTACTCCTTGGTTTTCTTTATAAAATTGTTCAAGCTCTGTTTGGAAAGGGATTAGCCTTGAGCTCTCTTTTTCTGAACTTTTGACCAGCATGTTGCTAAGGACAACAGCTACATTGACTAATTTTTCTTCAATATCTTGCTCTGATCTTGCATGGCTGTCTGCGAGAGATAAGGCTACTGTAATTGTTTTAGCCTCTCTGTCAATTCCAATGCTTGTTGTGTCCTCGGTGGCTGAGACGCCGACTTGAAGGTCAAGGCTAATATTTATTTTATCGGCAGGTAAGCCATAACGGGATAGGTTTTTAGCAATAGACTCCAGAGTGGTTTTTATTTTATCGAATTGATTAGTTGTTAGCCCTGCGCGGCGAGTAAGGCTTTGGGTGATCTCTAGCTGCGGGTTATGACTAACAAAAACATTGCCTAACTTAAGGGTTACTTTCATAATTAATTATCTGCGGAAGCCGCCTGAAATTTCAGCTGATTTGGTGGTTGGGGGAAGCAAGAGATAAAACCACACATTAAAATGTGTGGAATAATATTTCCCACACTTTAGTGTGGGGTTGCATTAATCCCGTTCTTCCTCATCCGCTCAATAGCTTCGGTGATCCGCTTTTTATCAATCGTAATGGCAAATCTAACGTAACCCTCGCCTGACTTGCCATAACCACTGCCAGGGACAACTAGGATGCCGCATTTCTCAAGCAGCTTTTCAGTGAAAGAAGAGGATGTTTCGCCTTTAGGTACAGGGACCCACGCGTAGAAGGTTGCTTTTAGATCCTTCATTTGCCAACCTAGTGAGTTTAGCCCACTAACTAAGACTTTCGCTCTTTCTGAGAAAATTTTATTATGCTCAGCCACGCAAGCTTGTGATCCTTGCAAAGCTTCGATCCCAGCAAACTGGATTGCTTTAAAGGCACCGCTATCAAGGTTGGATTTAATTGTAGCTAATGCCTGGACAGCTTCTTTGCAGCCAACTGCCATCCCAATGCGCCAGCCAGTCATGTTATAAGTTTTTGAAAGTGAGTGAAACTCAATTGTGACCTCTTTGGCACCTGGAATTTCGAGAACAGAAGCTGGGATATAGCTATCGTAGCCCATTTCTGAATAAGCCAGGTCTGAAACCAATAAAACATTGTGTTTTTTGCAGAACTCAACGCATTTCTTAAAAAAGTTTTTGTCAGCTACTGCTCCGGTTGGATTATTTGGATAGTTGATGTATAAGAGTTTGGCTTTGCTTAGAATATTTACAGGGATTTTGTCTAAATTTGGTAAGAAGTTGTTTTCGCTGGTAAGAGGTATGAGGTATGGGGTGCCGCCGGCTAAGGTAGTGCAAATTTTGTAAACCGGGTATGAGGGGTCAGGTATGAGGGAGACATCGCCTTGGTCAATAAAGCAGAGTGGCAGATGAGCTAAACCTTCTTTAGAACCAATGAGCGAGCAAACCTCGGTAGCAGGATCAAGCTCTACATTAAAGCGTTTTTTGTACCAGTCAGCTACAGCTTTTCTGAATGAAAGTTCCCCCTTAGTGGTTGGGTATTGTCCAGCTTCAGGGGTTTCCAGTACATCATGCATTTTTTTGAAAATATGTTTTGGGGTTGGCAAGTCTGGATCGCCAATACCAAAGTCAATAATATCAACCCCCTTAGCCTCCATCTCTGCTTTCTTCTCTTCAATCTTCACAAAGAGGTAGGGGGGGATTTTGTTTAAACGCTCGGATTTTTTCATTAATTAATTTCTCCTTCAAAAACTGTCTTAGCTGGACCACGCATTAAGACGCGACCATCTTCGCCGATTTCAATATCTAAGTTGCCGCCAGGCAGATGGACCAGGGCACGCTTTTTGCCGGAGGCTACCACACAAGCACAGGCCCCAGTGCCGCAGGCTAATGTTTCGCCTGCTCCGCGTTCCCAAACAATAACTTGCAACTCTTTGTCATTTAAAACTTTAACAAACTCAACATTGGTCCGATTCGGAAAATGTGGATCATTTTCAATCTCTGGCCCAAGTTCAAAGAGGTTTATTTTTGATAAATCATCAACAAAGATTACAGCATGCGGATTCCCCATCGAAATGATATGAGCATCAAATGTTCCGTTGGTAGTTGTTAGTTGTAAGTTGTTAGTTATTTCTGGTTTTCCCATGTCTACCTCAGCCCCTTCCACCTCACCAGTTTGCGAAAGAATGACTGCCGGAAGTTTGATGCCAGCTTTAGTCTCCACAGAGATTACTTCTTCTTTTAGTTTATCTTTTTCATAAACATATTTAGCAAAGCAGCGGATCCCGTTGCCGCACATTTCAGGCTCTGACCCATCTGGGTTAAATATTTGCATCTGGTAGTGGGCGCTTTTTGATGGCCAAACAATTAAAATCCCGTCAGCGCCAATGCCCAGATGCCGATCACAGAGCTCAATAGCTAGCTGTTTCAAGTTTATTTCTTCCAGTTTTTCTGATCTTGCGTCGATCAAGACAAAATCATTGCCCAAACCATGCATTTTTGTGAATTTCATAGTGATTTTAGTATAGCAAAAACAGTGAGGTCATGGCAACTCAAGTGCTTGGGGGCTAGGCTCGAATTACTTTGTATTTTTCTTTGGTCAGGTCAATTACTTTTGACGCCCGTCCCTGCCTGGTCCTGCCCGGCAAAACAAAGTCAACCTTTTCTCCAACATATTCTTTTGCCTGTTTAGTGGTCAGGGCAGGGAGCAAGCCTGAAATATTGGCCGAGGTGGCAGCGATAGGACCGACTTTTCTTATTAACTTTAAAATAGTTTGATGGTTTGGGATACGTAGGCCAACTGTTTTTTTCCCCTTGTTGCCTGGGACTATCAAAGTGTATGGTCCTGGCCAATTTTTCTTTGCAAAAGATAATGCTTCCTTATTAAATTGGCCTAGTTTTTTGGCTTTTTGCAAACTTGCCACCAAAATTTGCAGTGATTTGCTCTTGGGCCGCTTTTTTATTTTGAAAATTCTGCTAATTGCCTTTGGTTGGTCCAGACAAGCACCAAGGCCAAAAACAGTTTCTGTTGGGAAAATAATTACCCCGCCGGACTTAAGGACTTTAATGGCTTTTTTAAGGTTATTCACGTAATAAGTATAGCATGTGATCTCAATAAGAGGCGAGAAGACCTGCTATGCTACTTTCCTATAGACTAGCCAAGGCTTTTTCTAGCCTAGCAAGAACTTTTTCTTTTCCTAGAATCTCCACCACATCGTACATGGGCGGGGATTGCATAGAGCCGGTTAAGGCTAATCGGCAGGGGTGGATGACTACGCCAAGTTTAACTTCTAATTTCCCAGCTAAATCTTTAAAAATTAGTTCAATTTTATCTTTGGTAAATGGTTCAAGTTTGCTTAATTGATCAAGCAAGGCTTCCAATATCTTTTGGGACTGTTCCCCTTTGAAATGCTTTGCAACCCCTTGAGGATCATATTCGCTCACTTCTTGAAAGAAATACTTGGAGAGCGGCACAATGTCAGGGATTAAGACCAAACGATCATGAAAAGCCAGGACAACTTTTTTGATATACTCAACATTATGATTGCCGTAAGCTTCAATGAGCAAGGGTTCGCAAAGAGTAACTAATCTTTCCGGCAAAATTTTCCTGATATATTTCCCATTGAGCCAATTAAGCTTATCAGTGTCAAAAATAGAGGGGGTTTTGCCAACGCCATTGAGGGAAAATTTTTTGATCAATTCTTCGCGCGAGAAAATTTCGTCATCCCCGTGTCCCCAGCCCAGCCGGGCAATATAATTG
>JBDRMQ010000191.1:0-7417 GCA_043811955.1 bacterium
ATCTTCACCCTTGATCGCATAAACAGGGATCCCATAATCTACAACCAACGAGGCTGCTACGTCATCCTGGGTTGAAAGCGGGTTTGAAGCACAAAGAACTATGTCAGCTCCTCCTGCCTTCAAGGTTCGGACTAAATTGGCAGTTTCGGCTGTTACGTGCAAACAAGCGCTCATCTTTTTACCTTTTAAGATTTGGCTCTTGGCAAATTTTTCTTTTACCTGGGCCAAGACCGGCATATCCCGCTCTGCCCACTCAATTCGAAGTTTTCCTTTTGGAGCTAATCCTTTATCTTTGATATCACAAGCTGTCATTTAATTCACCCTTTCTGATTTTTATTTGTTTATAGTATATCATAAATAATCCTTGTTTTGAAAAAAGATCAGCCAAAAAAACCTAAGAAAAGAAAGCAAAAACCCCATACTAAAGTATGGAGAATACCATATATTACTATAAACAGAGGAAAAACTAAATAATGCCCTGCCAGGAATCGTACGCTTTACGATGAAGAATTTCTGTATGGGAACCCCTGTTTGGGGCGCACCAGAACAAGTATTGTTCAGAGGGGCAGCTGAAGTTGATCAAAGGGCAGACATCTATTCTCTGGGCTTAATGTTGTACACCATGTTAACAGGGAACCTTGAACCATATGAGTCAGTAGACCTTGCTCGGCGACAAGATGGACTGCTGGCTGAATTGCGCGGCAGGAAACCTGATAATGTCTCACCAGAACTTTGGAGAATTGTTGAAAACTGCTTAAAATTTAATCCTGCTGAGCGGGCTTATTCAACCTACTCAGACCTTTTAACCGACTTAATCGCTATAGTTTAAGTTTGGACAACCCTATTGCACCGCTCGCATAATTCTGGATGCTTTAAATTAGACCCGACACTTTCTTTCCACATCCAACAGCGAACACACTTTTTACCGGCAGCTTTTCGGACAGTGATTGCTTCACCATCAACTAACTTAATTTGGGAAACAATCATCACCATTGGCAAAAGTTTCTCAATATCCTTAAGCCATTCCCTACCCTTTAAGCCTATCTCAACCAAAGCTTCAACTGAAGAAGCGATTTCCTTAGCTGACCGCTTTTGCTCAATCACGCGATAAACCTCTTCTCGCAAAGCAAGAATCTTCTCCCATTTTGCTTCCAGTTTTTCATCAAGATATTTCTTATCAACTTTGGGAAAATCCAATAGAAATACACTACCATCATTCTTCACTCTACATTTTACATTCTTCATTATGTATCTTAATATATCCTCCGCTGTAAACGATAAGACCGGCGCCATTAGCTTAATTAAAGTCAGCAAAATTTCCCCCATAGCAAACTGGGCTGACTTACGCGAAATAGAATCTTTGCCATCACAATACAAGCGATCCTTAGACATATCTAAATAATAAGCAGAAAGATCACTCACACAAAAATCATAAAGTGCGTGGTAAACAATGTGGAACTCAAAGTTGTCGTAAGCTTTGGTGACACGTTCTATGAGCCGCTGAAGCTTCAGCAAAATCCACTTATCGATTTCTAGTAGTTCGCCATACTGCAGATAGACGGAACCTGAGAGTGAAACTCTCGGTTCCTTTCCCCCATCGGAACCGAGGCTTTTAGCCTCAGGTTTCGATAAACAATCCTCCGGATTCCCCAAATTACTCAAAAGAAACCGACAAGTATTCCGTATCTTAAGATACGCTTCCTGCACTTGCTTAAGAATATTCTTAGACGCTGCCATATCATTTCTAAAATCAGTAGAAGCTACCCACAGGCGAAGAATATCTGCCCCATATTCCTTGACTACCTCCTGAGGACTAATCACATTCCCTAAGGATTTACTCATCTTTTTACCTTTGTCATCAATAGTAAACCCATGGGTTAAAACTGCTTTGAAGGGGGCTTTCCCTTTGTGGCCAATCCCTAATAAAAGCGAAGTTTGAAACCAGCCTCTGTGCTGGTCTGAACCTTCAAGATAAAGGTCAGCCGGCCAAGTAAAGCCTGCGGTTTGCTCCAAAACCGCCGCGTGGGAAGAGCCAGACTCAAACCAGACATCCAAGATATCCTTTTCTTTAATAAACTCCGAACTCCGACACTCAGAACACTCTGTCCCCTTAGGCAGAATCTCCTCAACTGTTTTTTCAAACCAAGCATTAGTCCCGTGCTGTTTAACCAAATCAACAATTGCTTTATTAAACTTCCCTGTCATCATTGGCTTTTTACACTCTTTGCAGTAGAAAACAGGGATCGGCACACCCCAAGATCTCTGACGTGAAATACACCAATCAGGCCTAGTTTCAACCATCCCTCGGATACGATTTTCACCCCAGGCTGGGAACCATTTGGTTTGCTTAATTGCTTTGAGGGCTTCTGCCCGCATATTTTTGTGGCTTACAATGACAAACCATTGTTCAGTAGCGCGAAAAATAACTGACTTTTTGCAACGCCAACAATGAGGATAAGGATGTTTCATAAATTCAATCTTAAGCAGCGAGCCATCTTCCTGCATCTTTTGAGTAATGATTTTGTTAGCGCCAGCATAAAACTTACCGCGGATAAACTCTGGCACAGAGTCGTCAAAATGACCTCGCTCATCAACTGGCATCACAATAGGGAGCTTATATTTCAAGCCAACTTTATAGTCTTCGTCACCATGACCAGGCGCTATATGAACCAAGCCTGTCCCCTGCTCCAAGGTTACATAAGTATCAAGGACAACTTGCCCTTCCCGCTCAAGAAAAGCATGTTTATATTTAATCCCCTCAAGGTTTTTGCCTGGAACTTTATCAATTATTTTATGTTCTTTAAGCCCTAATTTCTCAACAAATTTTTCAAGCAACCCTTCTGCTACAATATAAATTTCTTCTTGTTGCTCGGAAACCTGAGAATAAACTTCTCGGTTTCCTCGCTCTTCAGGTAAACCGCGACCTGCCTTGCCGGCAGGCAGGCGTTCAGTCGCGGTTTTACCTGTTTTTACTAAAACATACTCGTACTCCGGATGCGCAGCAATCGCCACATTAGCTGGCAGTGTCCACGGAGTTGTCGTCCAAATTACTAAATACCAAGGTAGGTCAAGCGGCAAATGAGGATTCCTATTGATATCCTTCATTTGACATTTGTCATTTGAAATTTGAAATTTCACAAATATAGACGGTGATCGCTCATCCTCATATTCAATCTCTGCTTCAGCCAGTGCAGTTTCACAATGTGGGCACCAGTGGATCGGTTTTAAGCCCCGGTGGATATAGCCTTTTTCAGCTAAGTCACCAAAAAGCTCAATAACTTTAGCTTCATAATTATAATTAATAGTTAAGTATGGATTGTCCCAGTCAGCAAAAATACCCAAACGCTTAAATTCATCTCGTTGCAGATCAACATAACCAAGCGCATATTCGCGGCATTTGAGGCGGAATTCAACCACACTCATCTCTTTACGCTGATCACCAATTTGTTTCAAAAGTTGGGTTTCAATTGGTAAACCATGGCAGTCCCAGCCAGGTACATAGGGAGCATAAAAGCCTTGCATAGATTTATATTTGACAATTATATCCTTGAGGATCTTATTAAGCGCGTGGCCAAGATGAATATCACCGTTAGGGTATGGTGGGCCATCATGGAGAAGGTATTTGCCATTGTCCCTGTTTTTGTCCTGAATTTTGGCGTAAATCTGGCCGCTATTCCAAGCATCAAGCATCTCGGCCTCAACCTCAGCCAACTTCGCCCGAATAGGGAAATCTGTTTTTGGTAAATTTAGTGTTTTTTTGTATTCCATAAGATTATTTTAGCATGACTGTGAATCCCAAACAATAAGACCCCACATTAAAATGTGGGGAATAACAACAAAAATTCCCCACACTTCAGTGTGGGGTGTAACAAAACAAAATACTAGCGGTAAAGCTTGCCAAGTTTACGCAAGGCCTTATGAGCTGTTGCTTCCCCAGCCGCAATTAATCGCTTGGCTTTGTGCAGGTCAAGGTGCCAGATATCATCATCAATTTCAGGGTCAACTAAGATGTCTGCACTGGCACGTTGTTTGAGTGACATTTTATGCAGGGCGAGATCAAGTGAGCGGCCAAAAGCCTGGAAGGGGTCCTTGGGCAAATGTTTAACTGGTTGGGCAGGAACAACATCAACCGCAATCACCCGCTCTGCCCCCATCTGCCTGGCAGGCGCTACCGGTAAATTGTTAGCCAACCCGCCATCAACCAAAAACCTTTTATTGATCTCCTCCGGCGCAAAAAGCCCGGGAAAAGCTGAACTAGCTGCCACTGCTTTAGCCACCTTCCCCCGCCGCAAAAGAACCTCCTCCCCTGTCCTGATATCAGTAGCAACGGCTACAAAAGGAATTTTCAAATCAGAAAATATCTTGTCTCCAACATATTTAACCAAGAGCTCTTCAATTGCTGTCGCCGAGATTAAACCCGGGCGAAAAAAGGCTAGTTTTAAAATCCTGGTCCAGCTAATACGCAAAGCAATCTCTTCAATTAAGCGGATCTCAAGGCCTGAGGCATAAGCTGCCCCAACAATTGCGCCAGACGAGGTCCCAGCTATAAAATCAATTGGAATTTTATACTGCTCAATTACCTTTAAGACCCCGATATGCGCAATCCCGCGCGCCACTCCACCCCCCAACGTCAAACCATTCTTCTTTTTTCCAAAAGGCCAGAAAAACATAATGGCAATCATACCAGACAAAAAAACCACTTGCAATTATCAATCGCTTTGTTATAATCTTTCCACCATGAAGGAATACCCACCTTCCAAGATCCATAACATTGGGATCATTGGTTCGGCAGCCACGGGTAAGACCTCGCTTGCAGAAGCCTTACTTTTCAAAGCTGGCGCGATTTCTCGGCTGGGAAACATTAAAGAAGGAACGACTACTTCAGATTACGATCCAGAAGAGATTAAACGGGGCATTAGTATTCATTCAACCCTTCTCCCTTTTGAGTGGCAAGACCACAAGATTAATTTAATCGATACCCCAGGTTACATCGATTTTATTGGCGAAGCTATCTCTATTATGCGAGTTGTCGACAGCTTAATCATTGTTGTCGACGCAGTGACCGGTCACGGAACAGCACTAGAAACACTATGGAAGCTGGCTGATAGATACAATCTTCCCCGCATGATTGTGGTTAATAAGCTTGATAAAAGCCAAGCCAACTTTGAAGAAGTTCTTAATAAAATGCGCAAAAAATTCAGCGTTGAAGTTGTCCCTGTCCAGGTTCCTGACGGCCGGGAAGCTGATTTCAAAGGGGTAAAAAGCCTCCGTTCTCCCCAGGTTGCAGAAGAACACAACCCATTAAAAGAAATGTTGATCGAGGGAGTAGCAGAAATAGATGACACTATTTTAACAGAATATCTTGAAGGTCAAGAAATTACTGAACAAGAACTAACAGAACATGTAATTACAGCGTTAGACGAGGATAAAATCTTCCCTGTTTTTGCTGCCTCAGCAACCAAAGGCCTTGGCATTGAAGAAATCCTTGACGCTACTATCAATTGGATGCCCAAAGCCAACGAAAAAGAGCACTGCGGCAGAGATAAGGAAGACAAAGACATCGTCATCAAAACAGAGCCAAAAGAGCCATTTTCTGCTTATGTTTTTAAAACAGTAACCGAACCACACATAGGCAACCTTGCCTATATCAGAGTATATTCAGGCACGATTAAACCTTCGTCTCCAGTCCTTAATTCATGCCAAGGCAAAGATGAGCGGATCGGTCAAATAATCTCTATGCGAGGCAAAAACAAAATCGAACTCTCCTCTCTTTCAGCAGGCGATATTGCAGTGCTGCCCAAATTAAAACTTACGGCAGGCGGCGATACCCTTTGCGACAAAAACCGCCAGATCATCTTTGAAAAAGCCTCTTTCCCAAAACCAGTCATGTCTTTTTCTGTTAAACCAAAAAGTAAGTCTGACCAAGAAAAAATGGGCTTAGGCCTGGGCTCTTTTGCCGGAGAAGACCCCACCTTCCACCTAGCCTACAACTCAGAAACAAAAGAGACTGTCATCTCAGGTATGGGAGATGTTCATCTAGAAGTTATCTTGAAAAAGCTGAAAGAACGCTACAATATTGATATTGAAATCGGCGAACCCCGTATCCCTTACAAAGAAACAATTAAGGGGAAAATTAAGACTCAAGGTAAATATAAGAAACAGACTGGCGGCCGCGGCCAGTATGGTGATACCTGGATCGAGATTGAACCCCTCCCCCGCGGCAGCGGCTTTGAGTTCGTGAACAAGATCGTTGGCGGCGCTATCCCCAAAAATTATATCCCAGCAGTTGAAAAAGGGATTATAGAAGCCATGGCCCAAGGGATTGTCGCTGGCTATCCTGCGATTGATATTAAAGTTACGCTTTATGACGGCTCTTATCACGAGGTTGACTCATCTGATATGGCTTTTAAAATTGCTGGATCAATGGGCTTCAAAAAAGGCTTTGTCGATGCCAAACCAACCTTGCTGGAACCAATTGTCGAAATTACAGTCCATGTCCCCCCAGAATTTGTTGGTGAAGCAACTGGGGACCTTAATAAACGCCGCGGCAGGATATCTAATATTGAAACTGATAAAATAGTTGCCTTGGTCCCTCAGGGTGAAATATCTAAATACGCCACTGAATTGCGCTCTTTTACTCATGGCCAAGGGACATTTTCAACCAAGTTTTCGCATTACGAAGAAGTCCAGCCGCAAACCAAACAAAAACTTATGGAAGTTTACGCTAAATTAAAAGAAGAAGGAGGTGCCAGGACAAGTAATTAGTGTGAGTAATTAATCTTGAGCCACTAACTACTAAATACTCACACTCACACACAAGACTCAATAAAAGGAGGAATGATTAGCCATGCAAACTAGTGATTGTTCCGTAATATCCGAAGTTCCCGAAACAGTTGACCTCACCAGTGACGAAGAGAGAAAAAAATTAGACCAGCTTGGCACAGAAATAGCCCAAAAAGAACACTTGCATTACGAAGGTTATGTTGCCTATACTGATGCCCCCTATTCCATGGATCACGCCAAAACAACACTATTTTTTGATTAGCAAATAAATTTATTATAATTTAACCAACGTGGCGGCTGAGATCCCTTCGATCTTGGCTAGTTCAGTTAATGTTTTATCGGAAACAGCTGCGTCAACATTTAAGACCATGACTGCTTTTTCCCCTACTTTAATGCGGCCAACATCCATGGAAGCAATGTTAATGCTGTTTTGACCAAGAAATGTTCCTACTTTACCAATCATCCCTGGTTTATCAATATTAGAGAGAATTAGCATATAACCAATTGGCTCAGCATCTATCTTAAAACCATCGATTGAAACAATCCTGTCCCCTATCCCTTCAAAAACAGTGCCGCCAACTTCGCGCTCACCTTTAGAATCTTTGATCTTAACAGAAATCAAGCTCTTATAATC
>JBDRMQ010000192.1:0-4262 GCA_043811955.1 bacterium
GACCGTAAAGAATGATAAAAATCGCCAGGCCGAAAAAGACTAGAAATCCACCACGTAATGGTTCCTTCCACTTATCCCGCATCCATAAAGCAAAAAATAAAGCTAAAAGCCCTACAATAGTAACTGAAGCGCCCTTAAAAATCGGGTTCATATTGGTAAATTGGATAATTCTAACACCAAATTCATTCATGTCTTTGATTTTAGCACAAGCAAGAGTATAATAAAAGCATGACCCATCATATTCAAAAATGTGATTTTTTAATAGTTGGCGGCGGGATTGCGGGACTATCCGCGGCGATTGAAGCATCAAAACACGGCAGCGTTATTGTCTTAACCAAGGGAAAAATTGGCGAAGGTTCAACAGAAAAAGCTCAAGGTGGGATAGCGGCTGCCATTGACCAAATCCAGGACTCAACTGAATTCCACTTTGAAGACACAATTGACGCTGGCGCCGGGCTTTGTGATGAAAAAGCAGTTCGTATCCTGGTGACCGAGGGTGTCCAAAGGGTTAAAGAACTGATTGAGATGGGAGCGCAGTTTGACCGGGCCGAGACCGAAGCCGGCGGCGGATACGCCTTAGCTTTAGAAGGGGCACATAAACGACGCCGCATCCTCCACGCTGGTGATGCCACTGGCGAAGAAATCCAACGTACGCTTGGCGCAAAAGTTCTGCGGGAAAAGCTGGCTGCTATTTATCAACATACGATTGGCATAGACCTGATTATTGAAGATGGCCGCTGCCTGGGGATCAAAACCCTGGACTTGAAAACTAATGAGATAAAAACTTTCCTGGCTAAAGCGACTATAATAACCACCGGCGGTTTTGGCCAAGTCTATCAATACACAACTAACCCAGAAATTGTCACCGGTGACGGGGTCGCCATGGCTTATCGCGCAGGGGCAGAAGTTTCTGATATGGAATTTATCCAATTCCACCCCACCTCCCTGGTCCATTCAGCAGAATTAAAAGCCCTTATCGCCCTCCCCCGCTTTTTAATCTCAGAGGCTGTCCGTGGCGAAGGGGCGGTTTTGCTCAATTCCCAAGGCGAGCGCTTTATGAAAAAATACGACACCAAGGAAGAGCTGGCTCCTCGCGATATTGTCTCAAGAGCAATTTATAAAGAGAGCCAAACAGGTGAGCACAATCACGCCTTCTTAAGTTTAGCTAATATTGGGGCAGACAAAATCAAAAAGCGTTTCCCGGTTATCCACAAAACCTGCCTGGAGCGGGGCCTAGACATTACCAAAGATAGCATCCCTGTTGCCCCTGCAGCCCATTATTGTATGGGTGGTGTAAAAACTGATGTTGACGGCAAAACCAACATCTCTGGCCTCTTTGCCGCTGGCGAATGCGCTTCACTGGGGGTGCACGGCGCAAACCGCCTGGCTTCAAATTCCCTGCTGGATGGATTAGTTTTTGGCAAACGAGCCGCCATCAGCGCCCAAAAAACATCTCCGTCAGAAATCCTTCCTTTCCCAAATCCTCTTCCACCTCCTTTTTTAAAATCCCCCAGCCCCGACCTACAACGGTTAAAACTTGTTATTAAGTCAACCATGTGGCAAGAAGTTGGAATTATCAGGTCAGAAAAATCCTTGACAGAAGCACTCAATAAAATCACAGCAGTAGAAAAAAGGTTAAATCAAAACCCTTTAAATCGAGAGGAAATAGAGCTCAGAAACTTAACTTTGGTAGCAAGACTAATTATTCAGGCGGCGTTAGACAGAAAAGAATCCCGTGGCGCTCATTTTAGATCTGATTTTCCAAACACTGATGATAAGAATTGGCAGAGGTCATTAATTTATCAAGCCGGGTAAATACGAAGTCTGCGCAGCGGCTCCTCGCCAACTGATTCTGAACGCAAACCTAATTCTTCTACTTGCTGGTGCTGCAATCTCCTGATATATGCATTTTGAGGGTTAATATCAACTAATTTGCCGCTCTTTTTTACCTCGGCAATAGCCTCGGCAGCTTCTCGCCTGGCTATTTCTTCAGAATCTTCTTCTTCAACTCGAAAATAGTATTTTAAAAACTTTACGATTTGGGAGGAGACATTTTTTTTAATAACATGGACCGGGAGATTCCGCTCATCAGCCACGTTCATAATTTTAGTCCCGGGCCGAGCCTTGGTTTTAGTGGTTAAAACAAAATTAGCCTCATCAATTTTCATCACCACCTGAGCCGGGACCCCCAAGGCTCGAATAGCTCGCTCAATTTGACCGCGATTAACCCCAAAAGGAAAAACCTTAACAGGGCCGCGGTCACTCTCTTTGGCCTCCTTTTCAAGCTCTTCGTCCGTTGGCATCGCCATATCAACCAGGGCTTCTTTGACCTCAATTTTGCCATCGGCCATCCGCAGCCTAATTTCTGGATGAGGGAGTTTCCCCAGCAGTAAAGTATCAATAGCTCGCCCAACATTTTGATAGATCGCGAACTTGTCCCGCTCCAAAATCTCAATCGCGATGTCAAAAGTCGGCGGGGCTTTGCGCTCTAGAATTGTTTTTTGAGTGTGACGCCGCTTGGCCTCTTCATCCCCCAAGATCACAGTTTGGATCCCCCCCACCAGATCAGACAAAGTTGGGTTGTTCAAAACATTTTCCAGGGCATTGCCGTGGGCTGTGCCAATCAATTGGACCCCTCGCTCGGCAATAGTGCGACAGGCATTGGCTTCGGCTTCCGTGCCTATTTCATCGACAATAATTACTTCAGGCATATGGTTTTCAACCGCCTCAATCATCACGTCATGCTGAAATTCTGGGGCTGCCACCTGCATGCGACGTGCTCGGCCAATCCCGGGATGAGGGATATCGCCATCGCCGGCAATTTCATTAGAAGTATCAATAATAATAACCCTTTTGTGGAATTGGTCGCTTAAAATTCGGGCGGCTTCGCGCAGTTTGGTGGTCTTGCCAATTCCAGGCGGGCCCAAAAAGAGGATGTTTTTGTTGGCTTCAATATAATCCTTAATAATATCATTTGTCCCGTAAATAACTCGGCCTACCCGACAGGTCAACCCAATTATTTTCCCGGCTCGATTACGGATACAAGAGATGCGATGCAGGGTCCGCTCAATTCCAGCTCGATTGTCCCCTGTAAATTGGCCAACTTTACCCACTACAAAATCAATATCTTCTTGGGAAATAAGATCTCCGGGGATATAAAAGACTTCCTTGCTAAAGCGGGCTTCGGGGCAGCTGCCAAGGTCAAGAATAACTTCAATTAATGATTCAAGTTTCGCCTGCTCAAGCAGTGACTGCTTCACCCGTGGGGGAAGAACTTCCAATAATTTTAGCAGCTCTTCTTCAACCATTAATACCTTGTATTTTATTTACCTTTAATAGCTTTCTTCAAGTTAATACCAGGGACAAAAGCCGGGGCTTTTGATTTACCGATTTCAATTGTCGCGCCAGTTTGGGGATTTCGACCAATTCGCCCTTTTCTGGACCGGACCACGAAATTACCAAAGCCAACTAATCTTACTTTTTCACCAGCAATCAAAGTCTGGCTAATAAAGTCAAGAGTTGAATCAATGATCCTTTCTGCCTCTGCTTTGGTCAATTTCTCCTTACGGGCTAACTTTCCGGCCAACTGCTTTTTGTTCATCTCAACTCCTCCTTTTTATTTTGTTTCACACTTATTAAGTAGGGCTGCCCAACGGCGGTCCACCTCAATTTGGATTGACTCAAGGATCGCCTCATTGCCAGGCCTAAACAAGTGGCTAAAACGACCTTGGGGTTTCAAGAACTCAATCACTGGCTTTTTTACTTTTGGCCGATAATTGAGGGTATATTTACCATTTTCAACTTCATAAAGCGGCCAAACACAAGCATCAGCCGCTAACCTGCCTAAATTACAGGTATCCTCAGGCTTATAAGCCCAACCCAAACGGCACGGCTGCAAAACATTAAGGAATTTGGGGCCGCGAACAGCAAAAGCTTTTTCCGCTTTCATGGTTAAATCTCGCCAAAAACCAACCGCTGACTGGGCAACATATGGAATATCATGAGCTACCATTATCTCGGTTAAATTTTTTGGAAACTGAACCTTACCGGGAACAACTTTGCCGGCTGGCGCGGTTGTCGTGGCCGCTCCCTTTGGCGTAGCCGAAGAACGTTGCACCCCTGTATTCATATAGGCTTCGTTGTTGTAACAAACATAAAGCATGTCATGGCCACGTTCCATCGCCCCAGACAAAGATTGAAAACCAATATCATAAGTCCCGCCATCACCGCCAAAAGCCACAAAATTAATATGATCAACAGCC
>JBDRMQ010000193.1:0-4395 GCA_043811955.1 bacterium
CTGCCTGGAATACTCCAACCTCGCCCTTCACGTAGCTGATTATTACCAAAGGAGATTCAAGGGAATTGGAACAACCCTCCTAGCTCTCTGCTTGCATTTAGCCGCTTATAACCAAAAGCCTTTTTTAAGGGCTGTTCAGGACATTAGTTTTAGCCCCATCTCCGGCCAAAGCTTTTACGAATGGCACGGTTTTCGGCCAGGAGACAAAATAAATCGCTCGCTGCGGCTCCAAAGAAAATTTGAGGCTGCGGGAAACCATCGCACTGACGACAAGGTTTTTTACCTTAACGGGATTTTTGATGGAGAGATTCCTTTTGTTATCCCTCCAATTGGGATTAGGTTAAGAGGCCAAGTTAATTAACCAAAGATTTTAACAAAGTTATTGCTTCGTCTTGCGACAACCGCGAAAGATTTGCCCTCTTAACCATCAGCTCACGCAAAAAATTATGGAGCAAGAGAGGATCACGCAGGACAAAGGTGCGAAAATCAGCCAATAGAGCCATGCGCAAACCAGAGAGACCAGCCCAATTGTTTTTTAACACTTCATAATGATGCGCGTACTTTTGCACCATCACTACATATTGGTAAGTATCAAATTGCAAACCGCGAACCTTCTCCATATTAAGGCGGAATTTACCAGACCTTTGGTTAGCTATCCCCTCTTTAAGCAAGACATTCTGCTCATGGGCAGTTAATTTTTTTCCCTGCCGCACCTTAGCCGCGACAATTACATCTTCCGGCAAGACTTGGACTTCTGCTGTTGACATTGGCAAGCTAAAATAGAGCTTGTAAGCCGCGCGTTCGCGAGTTTGGATTAAATCTTGGGTTGGATCAGCCACAAAATCATAACAATTTTTATAAAGATCAAAGGTTTCACTATATTTTACGCAGTCCTCAAGTTTATCTTGCGGCGCAGCCAAGACTTTGATTAGATCATTGATCAGTTGCCGCTCCTCCATAATCAGATCACCAGAAGAATGGATCAGTTCCGGATGAAGGGTGCGGCCATCCTTGCTGGTTTGGACAGTGTACAAGCCAAAAGGTTGGCTCCCCCACTTAACAGAATCAACCTCGCCGCTGGCAGTCATAATAGGATCATAATAAGTGTACTTTTGCTCCTCTGACTTGCTGTTTAAATCAGCCGCAACCGACTTAGGCAGCTCTTTCCAGTCACCCTTTTTAGCTTGGAAAACCCACTTGCCATTGCGCCAGTAAATCCTCCCCCCCATCGGGATAATAGTCGTATCGTAATAAATATTTGACAAGTAATTTTTCTCTTTGCGCAAAACAACATAATTGCCCGGAGTACTTGGGTAAGCTAAATGGTCTTCAAAAATTGGTCGCCCCTCTTTATCTCTTCCCTGGACCAAATATATCGGCTCTTTAGGGCCGCCCCTAACCGACAATTTCGCGAAAGGTTTATCTTGCAAGTAAATTACCCAGTAGCCGGAAGCTGGATAAACAGCAACCTTAACTTCTGATGTCACAGTAAATTTTTCTTTTAAGCCTGCCAACTCCCCTTCAAAATCAACCAAATCCGCAATCGGCTGAATATCCTTGAGCTGCTCTGCTGTCAGCTCTTTTGAATAATCATACAAGGTAACCTGGGAGCCAACCGGCAACAAAGAATATAAAAAATAACTGTTGCGCGGGGAGACATGGAGACAGCCGTGACTTTTATAAAGGTCCCCCAAAATCTCATTTAAGAGTAGCCCAAAATTATATTGGTTTAGCGCGTTAACCGAAGCTAATTTTAAATCTGAGGTATTCTGCAAGACTTTCAGCATCTCCTGTTTTTCTCTTTCAGAAAACAGCGCCATTTGTTCGTCAGGCTTAAAAAATTCTTCAATTGAACCGCTTTGGAAAATTTTAACATAACCCGGCGGCTGGGCTGTCTTAAAAAGCAAGCGGTCGCTCAGCCAGTTTTCCAAAATATTCTGGCGGTTAGCCTGCGAGAATATACGCATCTGGTCAAAATCAGAGCGAAGCTTAACCCGCAGCTCCTGCCAAAGTTGCCAATCTGCCTTAAGCCTTTCATACCAGTAAGCTTCCTTATCAATCACCAATTGGTTAAATCTTAAATTCTGGTAAAGGCCCAGTGACTGATAACGGGCCTTTTTGTCGCGCGGCAAACGGTTTTCAACCACCTCATAATAAGCTTTCTTAACCCGCGGGTCAGCTTTGTCTAAAAGTTCTTTTTTCCTCTTGTCTTTGTTTTCCGCAAGTTCCTTGTAAGCGGAAAAGTTCCTGTTCTGTGAAATTAAGCGGTCAAAATCATCATCACCAGGCAAGGTCAAAATATGGACAAGATCTTTAACCAGCATAATTTGCTCATATAAAAGCACGCCGCTGGCATAGCCCATCTCGGCATAATGATTTTTCCCGTCAACTGTCCAGAGCATCACTTCCCGGCCAAAGTCATGGCTGGCCCAACGCGCAGCTTTAATCTTATTCTCCTTCTCAAGATTTAGGTCATAGTAATCATAAACCTGCTGGCCAAAAGGTTTTTCAAGATCAGTAATTAAGTGCTTGGGCAGGTTGTACCACTTGTTATTTTTCTGGAAAGACCAGCCAGTGGGCCGCTTGGCCATCCAGGCGCCAAAAGGGACAATTGTATTTTGATAATAAGCATTACTAATATAATGGTCAGTAAACCTTAAGATTTTATACTGGCCCGGGTCGGTCGGCGTGGTCAGCATAAAATCCCACTGGATAGGCTTGCCCTGTTCCACAACCTGGGCCATTAAATAAGGCTCGCTCGGCCCGGCCAAGGCCTCAACCTTGGCATACGGCCGGCCGCCGACCATTACAACCAAAAGACCAAGCGAAGGATAAGTTGTTAATTGGGTCGGTCCCTTCTGCAAAATCTCCTGATGCCGTTTCAAGTCTTCTTCATTTTTAGTTAAATCAGTTAAGTCAGGGATATTATTCGGTGAAAAAGATAATTCATCGCGCTTAAGTTGGTATCGCTTAATATTCAGCTGTGTTCCTGGGGGAATTGTTTTGGAAAGCAGATAGATATCAGCCGGCGTAAAGTGCAAACAGCCATGGCTGTCGTAAACAAAACCCAAGTAGTCGTTAAAGTATGAGGCAAGATTAGTCTTGTTGAGCAAATCAAGTGACGCATAGTCGCTGGCAAAAGTTACAATTGCCAGAAGCACCAGCAGACCTAGCACAATTAAGCGTTTCATACTATAATTATACCGTAGTTTATCAAAGGGAGGAAATCACCATGAAAAAAATAGTTGTTTTATTGCTTGTTGCTGTTTTAACGCTAAGCTTTGCTTCCGGAACCTTTGCCCAAAGCAAGATCATCCGCAAAAATGTCCGTAAAGTCATCAAGCCGGAGATTGCTCCGGAGCCTGCGCCAAATATTGAAACAACAGAAGAAGCAATGCCAATGCCAGAGCCACCTTCGCCTCCGTCTCCCTTTTCTGAACTCAAAGAAGGTAGTGGATTATTCGGCTGGAACACAAGGGTCGAAGCTAATGGCTCCTACGCTTACAACAGCGGCCAAAGTGGTTTCTTGGGGCTAGTTGGCGGCGGCCTTAACTTAATTTTTGCTGACCCAGCCCAACTGGGAAGCAAAATCGGTTTAGCAGAAGACGCCTTAGAATATAAAGCTGGACTTGGTTTAGTTATTGGACAAGATAACAACAACCAAAACATGTTCTCAATCCCGTTAATTGCTGACGCTACTCTTTACTTAAAAGAAGGATCACTGTTTGGCCTTGACCCGTTTGTCGGCACCGGGATTAACCTAAACCTAATCGGGACCGACAGCACGTTCGGCGGACTTGGCTATAACCTTTTTGCCGGGACACTGGCTGACCTTGGCTGGGGGACTGGACCAACTGAGTTTAAAGTCGGTTACCGTTCCATTAAAGTCGGCAATATCAGAACTTCTGACGGGATTATCTTTGGAATTGGTCAACCAATAAAATTATAAAAGGAGGTGCAAAATGGCTTATAAAATTTCCGACGCTTGCACAACTTGCGGGGTTTGCAAAGACACCTGCCCAGTTGACGCGATCTCTGAGGGGACACCTTACAAAATTAACGCTGAAACCTGCACAGACTGCGGTGTTTGCGCTGATAACTGCCCTGTTTCTGCCATCTCTCCCGGGGAATAATTAAAGAAGCTTAAATGCTACTTTTAAAATTATTGATAGCTGGTCCTGATTAAAGGATTTTGGGACTTTTGGAAATGGGGCAGCCTGCTTGACCGCTAGTTGGGCTGCCTCATTTAATTTTTCATAAGAGCAAGGTTCAACCAGCCAAACTTTCCCCAATGCCCCATCAGCTAAAATAACCAAGCCAACTTTAACTTTTCCTTCATGGCCTCTTTGCTTTTCCTCTAAAGGATAACTCTTATGAGCTTCAATTTGCTGATAA
>JBDRMQ010000194.1:0-13572 GCA_043811955.1 bacterium
CGCCGCGAGATGATGAAGCACCCGCTGCTTGAGTTCCCCGCTTAAAGACCATGGAAAAACAGTGAAATTTCTTATATAGTTGGGCGATAAATTTATGAGGGAAAAACACAAATGCCAACGAGTTTGCCTAAAGTTACTTTAAAAACTAAAGCTAATCGCTTATGCACTAGGGCGGCGTACAATTTACGCACTACAAACGACCCTGTCTTAAGAAAACTGGTTTCTTTTACTAACTACGTTTCTGATTGGTTAACCCCGCCAAATACTTTAAATGGTGGTCTAGAAGCGCCTTTTCTGCCAGTAAGATCTGGTTTTATCGAGGTAACCCCTGCTGGTATACAGCGACCATTAGCTATGCTCTCAACACCTGCTTCTGGTGGGAAATTACCCAAGGTGGAGCGAGCCAATGTGGAAAGAGTTTTTAGTTCCATAATGGTTATGTTTGCAACCAACAATGTTCTTTTACTTGAGGAAATTGCTCTTAAAACAGACTTTGGTGTCAAGCTAGTTCATGATTGCCTCACTTATGCGCTTGAGACTGGCCAGGATCAATGGAGTGATATCAGATTCAGATACAGTAACGGCTTTATTTCTCTTACCGCGGCAAGGCCAAAAGATTTTGCTGCAGCAGAACAAAGGCAGAAGGCTAGGTATAATCTTTTTGTTAATACGATTGTTGATCTTAAGACAAAAATAGGAACACTTCCCCCTGATACCTCTGTTGGTAGAATAGATGCTCTTCTTGAAAATGCGAGGGAGAAACTCGGTATAAGATTCATGGATCTTCTTGTCTATGATCCTGAAAGCAATATATGGAACGCTGAATGTAAAGAAGTTTTTGGCGAAAGAAATCCTTTACCACCTGGTTTTATTAGATCGATTGCTACTGCGCCGGTTAATGTTCATGCGATAAAACTTTGTAATGGGCTAGCCTTTGATACCCAAAATGCTTTTGAAATTGACCCTACCTCACATGGATTTCTTAAACAGCTTAAAAGTGATGGTAAGCAATATTTGGTTACTATTCGGGCTCAATCTGCAGAGGGCAAGCCCCAGGCTCTTTTGCTCCTTACTAACCCACTCTTTTTTGGCGCAGAGAAAAAGGACAATGTGGTCAGCGAGCTTACTCAATTAGCAGATGTTCTTGGGGCAAAACTTGGTGAAATCAATGCCTATGATGAATATGATACTAGTGGGTTTGACCCAGAGAAGGAAAAGTCACTCTGGACAACCGTTCATTCTCAAAAAACAGGTGGGTTAGAGGCCATGATAGGGGGACCAATTACAGGTGGCCATCGCCAGGATTTTGTTGAGGAGATGTTAGGTCCCATTAGAGACGCTGCGCTACAGGGTCAAGTTACTCTTTGGGAGGATGCTGCTGGGGTTACTTCAATCGGGAGTTTGGTAGTCGAAAACCTAAAAGAGACTCCTGAACATGGCGGAGAAAAGGTGTTGTCTCCAACTATCCTTGGCAACTTTAGTATTATTGCCCGTGATTTTATCCCTGAAGCTGTTTCTGTAGCGCGGCAAAAAATATCTGAGGCAGGGTTGACGGATGTTATCTTTGCTGAAATAGGGGATATGTTTGACCGTTCAAAAAGAAGTGATGCTTCTGTTGATTTCTTCGTTGCCTGTATGGCCTTTTATTGTTCTAGGGGAAGAGTGCGCCGGACTTTAAGGGAATGGTCGCGTTTGGCCAAACCTGGGGCAGAGGGATGGTTTTCGCTAAAAGAGGCCAAGGCTGATATGAACACGGTTAAAAACAAGACAATCAAATCATTTATCAAAGCAATTCCTCTGTGGCAAAAGATAACACTCCTTCCGTTTGTTTTTACTATGATAAGTTTTATCTATAAGCGCTGGCGTTCAGGTGCTTTTACTTACGGCAAGGCTTTGGCAGAAGGTTTTGCTTCAGGCAAATATCATTCGCCCAATGTTCCTCAAATAAAAGAGGATCTTGAGAGTGCTGGTTTGGGTCTGGCAGAAGAGCCGATTAGATCGCTGGCTGATACGTTTTTGCTTGTCCACTGGAAAAAACCACAATAATTCTCTTTCTGTATTTGCTATAATCTGGCTTGATGAATACTCTTGGCTATTTTGGCGGCTTAATTGACCTTGTCTCAGCTTCGCTTAACCTTGGGCTTGGGGCTTTTATCTTTGCCAAAAATAGGAAATCAGAAGTAAATCAGTCTTTAGCTTTTTTCCTCTTTTTTGTTGCTTTTTGGATTTTTAGTTCGGTCTTTGTTTCTTACACTGGAAATCCGGCCTTTTTTCTTTTGGCTCGCAGATTTTCCAGTTTTAGTTCATCCTTGATTGTTACTTTTTTCCTCTATTTTTCTTTTGTTTTTCCTGAAAGGGATAAGTATCTGTCCTGGCCTATAAAGCTTCTTATTCTATTGCCAGGTTTTATTTTTGCTTTTCTATCTTTGACCACTTCTTCAATGATTAAAGAACTCCTTATTGATATGGAGGTGGGCTCTCGCGTAATATATGGCGACCTTTATAGATACGCCACAATTTTTTATATTACCTATCTTTCTCTTTCATTTGCCAATCTCATAATTAAATATTTAAAAGCTAAAGGTGAGCAAAGGCTTCAAATATCTTATGTTCTTTTTGGGATTGGTATTGCTGGTTTAACAGCTATCTTGACTAGTTTAGTCTTGCCTCTTATTGGTTTCTCGCAGTTTGTTATGGTCGGTCCCCCGACAACACTGATAATGGCAGCTTTTTTGACTTACGCAATTGTTACCCATCAACTTTTAAAGATAGAGGATTTTTTGTCCCGAGGTGTTTTACATCTTTCCTTGGCTGCTGGCGTGGTGGGAACTTTAGCTATGGTGCAATTTGGCAGACTTTCTTTTCTTCCATCATTCTATCTGTCACTTTTTAATTTTGGCCTAGCTGTTTTTGTCTTTTTTCAGAATAAAAAAAGCCCCGTTAACCTCTCTTTTAGTTTAGCAATATTTATTGCTGCAGCTTGGACATTTAGCATTGGCTTGTTCCTTGAATCTGATAATTTAAGTCAGCTTGTTTTTTGGTCCAAAGTTTTTTATGTTGAAGGAGCACTTATCCCGGGTATTCTTCTTTATTTCTCCACTGTATTTCCAACTCCTGGTCCTATTCTGGCAAAATGGCAAAAGGTTTTAATTTTTATTCCTAGCATTATTGTTTCGTTTATAGCCATGTTTACAAATTATATTATTGAGAGTTTTTCTCTTAGCTCTACTGGTATTACGGCTGTCATCGGACCATTTTACCCTTATTTTGTGGGGTTTAATTCTATTTTTATGGGACTTGCCTTTTTGAACCTTTTTGCTAAGTATTTTTACGTTTCGGCAATTGATAAAGCAAGGGTTAGATATGTGCTGTTGGGTTTGAGTATTGTTGGCTTCTTTGCATTGGTTTTTAATCTTATTTTGCCCTGGCTGGGTAATTACAATTTAATTTGGGTTGGGACCTATTCATCCATTTTTCTTGCTGGCTCAACTGCTTACGCAATTGTCAGATACCGTTTAATGGATATGTCTTTAATTATTAGCCGAGCCTTGGCCGAGTTATTGGCTAATTCATTTGTTGTTATTGTCTATGTTATCTTGGTCTGGATTTATCAAACATACGTCTCTTCCCAAATAGACTTGCCGTTTATTCTTCTTTCGATATTGTTCTGCCTTATTTTGGTTTACCTGCACAAAAATATCAGGTTGTTTTTCCAAACCACTTCAGACAGATTTTTTCTTCATGGTAAATATGATTACTACCAGACCCTGGCTGAAACCAGCCGCAGGGTAGGGGCAAAGCTTACCTTGCCAGCTATCCTCCAGATTATGTATGAAATCTTCTCTGAGGTGGTCCAGATCGATAACCCTAGGATTTTTTTGCCTGACCGTTTTGCGGAAGTCGAGCGCACCTCCAAATGTTATGTTGTTTATGACAGGGACAATTTTCAGCCAAGACTTACTGGAGACAATATTGATTTTGATAACCCAATGGTTAAGCAAATGCTGACTGAGAGAGGGCCAATCTTTAACCCTCATGATACAGAAAGTCACTTGATCGTCCCCTGTTTGCTTGAGGGCCGCTTAGTTGCTTTCTTTGTCTTGGGTCAAAAACTTTCAGAAGACCCATATACGGATGAAGATGTTCGCTTGCTGCAAAGTTTAGGCGATCAAGCGGCGCTGGCCCTTGACCACGCTCGTTCTTACGAAAAGATCAAGGGTGATTTGGAATTAGCCGAGACCCAGGTTTCCCGCTCAGAGCGTCTGGCCTCTCTTGGTACGTTGATTGCGGGAGTAACGCACGAGATCCGTAATCCCTTGACAGTTTTAAAGTATGAGGCAGAAGAGCTGGCGGATGAGCAGCGCAGTTTAGAATATCTAAAAGAAAAAAGGAGTTTATTGCTTAAACATATCAACCGGATATCAAGCATTGTTTCTGAGATGCTTAGCTTCTCAAAAACAAAAAAAGAGAAAGCTGTAGAGATTGATCTAAACGAGCTTATGAATTCCACCCTTGAGTTACTGCCGTTAAAAAAAGTTGTACTTAAGAAAGATTTTGGTCAAATTGCGAAGATTCTGGGAAAACCAGAGCAACTTTGTCAGGTTTTTATCAATATTTTCCAAAACGCCCTGCAGTTTATGCCCGAAAATGGGCTATTGACCGTTAGGACATTTATGAGTGGTGGTCGGGTGATAGTTGAAATCTCTGATACAGGCGAGGGGATTCCTGAGGAGATAAGAGAGAAAATTTTTGATCCTTTCTTTTCGACCAGGCATGAGGGAACAGGCTTGGGGCTCTCCATTGTTTACAAAATTGTTAGAGAACACGGCGGAGATATTGTCGTTCGCAGCAGCCTTGGGCAAGGGACAACCTTTATCCTGACTTTTTAGTCTTTCTTGTTCTCAAAGTCTTTCCGTTTTTCGATATGCTTTTCAAAGGTCTTGAGGGTCATTTGTGCCCCTTTGCCCGCGAAATAATTATCAACGATTTTTACTAAATCATCTCTTTCAAATGGTTTGCGGATGTAATCAATGACAAAGCCAGAGGTTGCCTTGTCCCATTTTTCCTCATCTTCAAAAGCAGTTAGCATGGCTACCCCAATATCTTCCCCAAAGTTTTTGCGCATCTTTTCTAAGAATTCAAGTCCTGTCATGCCTGGCATTTTTATGTCCAGAATGACTAATTTAATATGATTTCCGCCCATACCAAGCATGACTTTATGTTTATTAAGTAGTTTCAAAGCTTCGTCAGCAGAATTCGCGCTTACTATTTCATATTTTCCGCTCCGGCTCAAGGCTTTCGTGACCGCGTTAGTAACATCTACTTCATCATCAACGACCATAATTAAAGGTTTTGACATAAAAAACTTCCTCCCTTTTAGTTATGGGGAAATTGTGGCATAGTGTTTTGGGCAAGTCAAGAAGCTTGTATTCTCCCGCTATAATTCCCCTAACACCCAGAGGAGGCGAAATAGCTATGTCTATCTTTGGAAATCCTCGCTATGACTATCAAAAGACCCTGATGAAATATGCTCATACCCTTGGTCTCCCAATGCCAGACCTCACTCGCTTGTGCCGGTTATCTTCGTATCTGCTAATCAAGGCGATGAAACTTGAGTCTGTCGCGATCTTAGTGCTAGATCAAAAAGCTCATAACTATCTGGTTCGAGCAGGTGAGGGTGGTGCGCATGGGCTTGAAGGGATCTCGCTTCCTGAAGATAATCCCTTGTTCCAGACCTTGCTTGAGCAAAAAAAGGAGCTTTTGCTAGAAGACGAGAAAAATGAAGCCGTTGCCCTTGAAATGAGAAAACTCAAAGGGGAGCTCTTTATTTCAGTTATTTCCAAACATGAACATTTTGGCCAGCCAACATTATTAGGTGTTGTTTGTCTGGGCAAGCTCTTATCTGGCGACTCATTTTCTCAAAAGGATATCAATTTCTTGCATAGCCTTCTTGATGAGGGTAGGGCTAGGATTGATGAGGCGTTTTTGGGGGAAAATGACAAATGACAAGCTAAATTACCCTCTCCCCCTGGCCTGCCTGCCGGCAAGGCAGGGAGAGGGTGAGATTTTTAGGTTTGATGGGTGAGGGCATAACGAAATCCCTTGCCCCGCAAGGGTTCCCCATGCTACAATAAGATTGTTCCGTTCCAACAAAATCAAAGTCCGGTGCACGCCGTTCTCTGAAGCTCTATGAAGCACGAAGTGCGTAGTAGAACGAAGGAGAATTTGCTCCTAGACCCGGAGGAGACTAAGGCACGGACAGGGCTAATTCTTGCGATATTGTCGCAAGGGTTAGCCTTTTTTATTGCCGTAAACCTATATATATATATTGGTTTACGATTAATCCAGGTGTCGAGATTACGACACTTGACAGGAGATAGGATTCGGTGCAAATGAGTCGGCAGTTTGTTGTTTTTATTGATATCATGCCAAATTTGCGCTTAATAGCCATAATCCCTATTTCTGGATTAGGGTTGGTAATGAAATTGCTGAAAATAAGTAGAGGGGAATTTTAAATATGGAAGTTGAAATTATTGATTTTTCAGTTTTTTATGATAAAATATTAGATATTGGTAATGCTCCGATACCCCGGATGCGACTCAATGTGCAGAAAGAGTCATACCTAAGAAGGGGTGCAAATTGATTCATCACCTAAAACATAACCTCGCTAGTTGGATTCGTCGAAAGATTTCTTGTGTAAAAACTGATCATTTATTAAGCCCAACAATAATTTTTTTGTTTATTTTTTTGTGTTCTATTTTTCTTATAGGTTGTGATGCTCCTTCCAAGGAAGCGCCGCTCCAAAATACTGATACTTATGAGGTAGAAATAAGTTCGGATCAAAGTGAATTGCAAATTGATGGGGAGTCGAGCGCTGTTCTTACTGCCAAAGTTAAGAAAAACGATAATTATATTACTAGTGTCTTACCGGATGGTTGGTCTTTGTTTGTTTCTCATGATAATACTGAAATTAAGGAAAATTGGGATGCTTAAAAAAATAAAATTTGTCATTAGCTTTTTGCTCTTAAGTTCAATATTAATTTTGATACTTGCAATGAACGGGTGTGAGAAAGTTGTAAGGACATCAAGCGTAGCTTCCTTACCCTTTTCTCTGGCGGGAATTGGTTTGGGAGAAAGCGAGAAAAAAGTAGAAGAGCTTTTGGGTTATGTTGTTAGTAGTGAAGTGTCAAGTGACGTGAATGGCAGGACTGAATATTATTATAGTACAAATGAGGATATAGAGTTGTTTTTTGGAGAGAGGTTCATTGATAATAATAGTGCAAGATTTGTTGTTAAGATTATTATTTTTGGTGATAATGACTCACGAACTTCAAAAAATGTTGGAATCGGGGATACTATACAAAATGTTATAGAGCAGTCTGGGGTTTCCTATTATAAAGATACCTATAGGACTAAGGAAAGATATTGGTTTCGTGATGATCAGGTAGTATTCATGCCAGATAAAAACGATTACATCGTACAGGAAATTGCTATTTATGATTTGCTGTATATATAAACTTGACCGGCAACTTAGATTATCGCGATATTTGTTTTTGGGAGTGAGATAAATGGGAAAAAAGGAGAAAACCTGAAAATGTTTAAAGAGACATTCACAATATTTACTAAGTTTTCATTGCGTGCCTTTTTGTTTGTTTTTCTTCTTGTCTTTGTTTCTTTAACCACTAGCGGAGGTGGCTGCTCTGCCCCTTCTGAGAAACATGTAGGACCAGCCCCTGATAGTTATGAAGTTCAGATTAGCTCAACACAGAGTGACTTGCAAATTGATGGAGAATCAAGCATTGGAATAATAACCAAGGTCAAGGAAAATGGTAATTATATTGAAGGAAGTTTACCCGATCACTGGTCTTTATATGTTGATCATGATTATGCTGGTTCCACGTTTTATATTCCAGAACAAGATGTTGATAAGTATTCTTCGAGTCTTACTGGAGAAGTATCAATTATTGAAGTTGATCCAATAAGTGTTACTGTTGGTATTCCAAATTATATTTCTTCTCAGATTGCTGCTAGCTTATACGAAACTGGTGCCCAGATAATTCTAGAAGTTCTTAATTCTGCTGGAACAGTTATTTATACGTTTGCTGAAACTATGAGTGAGGATTCTGCTACTTATAATTTTCACTGGGATGGAAAATCAACTGGTGGTTCTGCGGTTGCAGTTGGAAGCTATCAAGCAAGAGTGAAGGTTGGTAAGTATGATGCTGAAAGCAAGTTTAACGTGAAAGCAACGTCGCAGAGTGTGACAGTCTATATTGAGGGTGAGATAGGAACAGGGGGTGCTTCTATTCCCTTTATATCTGGCCAATCTAAATTAACCTTAGTGGCGCCTGCCTTTGCTGAGCATCTAGACAGAGATACTATAAGGGTTAGTTTGAAAAATGCCTCCGGTTTAGAAGTGGCATCAAATAGTGAAGATCCCTTGGTTGTAACTTTTAAGGATCCTCGTTTGTATAGGGTGACAGCTTCTTCGATACCACAATTGACAGTCAATACTAGCATAGAGGGAATTCCTGTTTCCGTGGATTACCTTGGGACTGATGGAGAGAGTAAGGAGATAGTGGTCAGAGTATTCGAGGGAGATGCAAATAGTGAGGTTACATATATACTAAATATGGATACAAAAAATATAACAATCTGGCCTGCTGGCGGAGGGAGTTATACTATTTCTTACGGGTCAGAAGATTATGACAACGCAGGATATATTATTGCTGATTTGATTAATAAAATACAGGAGGAAGCCTTTGATAACGCAGGGATAACTAGGAATTCTTCAGATAACGTTCATGTTGAAAAAGATCTTCATGGAGCTTCGCTTGAGATAAGAGAAATAGAAGGGGAAGATAAAAGAGAATATACGTTAACTGTTAAGGGAGAAGAGTATGTTTTTGAATTTGATAAAACTACTGGATCCTTGCTTGTGCAGGAGGGAGTTGATTTGCAAGAAGCATACAGTATTAATCCCGCGGTATTTGATACTTGGCTTGCCTCTTTGGAGGATGACTATTTTGCTGGCGCAGTTGCTACAGGCGTTTCTGCCTCAGGGGTTAAAGCCCAGTCGATAAGTTCGGTTGATTTTCAAAAATTGATTATGATTGCTGTTATTGCGCCAACAGTTCTTTCTCATACAGCGAATTATATTATTGGAACAATTCTTGCTGGAATATCTCTTGGGGAAACCCTGGAACCTCATCCCTATCTTGGCCCTGTGACAATAGACTATGGTTATCCAACGGATGGTGATTTTAACGCGCTTAAGATATTGCGGGGAACCGCGCTCCCATTTAAAACTGTTAATATTTATAGAGGCGATGGTTCTGTGGTTGATAGTACGACTGCTAACTCTGCTGGGCAATGGGAAATAAGCACTGATAATGGTTATGATGAAATTGACCTTTCGAACGGAAAGAATAAGCTGAACGCTGTGGTGGAAGATGATGGTCGTCGAGTTGAGTCTGGTTATATAACTGTTTTCAAGGGGGATAAGAAATTCGCCATTACTTCGCCAAGGGAGGGACAGGTGGTCTGGGGGGAGTTTAACACAGCGAGAACCAAATTGAATTGTAAAATAAATGTTGAGGGATTTGTGCAAACAGGGAAAGCTGCAAGAGTTAGGAAGTTACCAGATGGAGCTTATACTGAGTGGTTTTATGCGAACGATGACTGGATATTTCAAGACGATGGTTATTTAGACATGGAGCTGGATGAAGGAGAGAATGAAATAGAGATAGAAGTTGATGGTGAGCCGATAATAAAAAAGGTGATAGCCTCCTATAAATTTGAAAATACAAGTGTTGGCAAAAATTATGCAATTAGAAAAGGGGACATGCTTTTTGTCAGTAAACAAATAAATAATCCGTTTGATGTTATTCCTAAGGAGCCCGATCATAATGGGATTTATGTTGGCAATAGAAATATTGTTGAAGCTGTTTTAGGAGATGGGGTGGTCGAAAGAGATATAGATGGTGGGGGAAATCCTGATTATTTAAATAGTAATTTTTACTTTGCTGTGCAGCCAAAGAAGAATGTGGTTGAATCGATAAGAGAGCAAGTTGTTGCTAATGCTAAAAAGTATAAAGAACAGCCCTATGATTGGCCTTTTGCTGCTCCCGCGTTGAATTTTCTCAATTTTGCTGGACAACAGGTTACCTTAAATATATTGGGCCATTATAATGGAGCGACAAATGGTTTTTATTGCAGTGAGCTTGGCTATTATGTTTGGGAAGAAGCAGTTGGAGCAAGCAATATAGTTTCTTTAGCAGGGATTGATCGGAGCAAAATGATGTGGCCATGGAATAATGATGAGCTGGGTTCTTTGTTGCCGGCAAAATTAGGCGAAGAATTAATGGAATGTAGGAGGGTAGAATGAGAAATAAGATAATTTTGATTTGTTGCGGAATTATTTTTTTGTTAGCGGATATTTGTTTTTGTTTAGATGATTCTTTTCGATTAAGCTCTACTGGATATATTGAAGTTGATAGAAAAGGTAATATTTGGGTTAAAGGTTATCGGCAGAAACGTTATTACCCAAGTATTTTAAAATTAAGTAAAGAGGGAAAACTCATTTCTTCCATTTGTGAGGAATTATATGATACAGCGTCAACTATTACTTCAGGAGCTTATTTTTTTAAAGCAAGGGGGATGTATCATGCGAGGCCTGATGAGAAAACTTTTCTTGACGATGATGGAGCAATTTATTTTAAGAGAAAAGAAGATGTTAAGAACTTGTTTGGATATCTAAGAACAGAGGCTTCTATTAACAATCTTTTAGAAAGGGTGATTCATCCCTCAAAAGCTATTATAAATAGTAAAGGCCAGCTTTGTGTTCTTGGGACTGGATTGGAAAAGGTTAAATTGCCTCTTTTGATCAAGGGGCGGGTGAAAAAAAGAGACAATGGAGAAATTATTTATGAGGAAAGATATGAACCGCGTCTTGCTATTTTAGATCGAGAAGATGGTCATCCAATAAAAGTATTTGGTAAGCCCGGAGTGAATAAAGGCGAGATAGTCTGGCCATTGGATATTGCGGTAGATAGCAAAGATAATATGTACATTACTGATTCGCGACGTGGGAAAGTACTGAAATTTGACAGTGAAGGAAATTTTGTCAGGGAATGGGGAAAGTGGGGGTCTGGAGATGGTGAATTTAAGGATTTGCATGCTATTGATATCGATAAGAAATCAGACACGATTTATGTGACTGAAAGTTATATACACTCAGCTGTTGATCCATATGAGGTCAGTCAATATCGGGTTCAAAAATTTGATTCAGAAGGAAACTTTTTAGGCAGATGGGGTGGAGATCGGATTACAGGGGTTGGGTTGTATTGGTTTGCCCCTGTTTTTATGAGGGAATATGACCTCAGAGAGCCAAAAAGCATTGCCATAGCGCCCGATGGCATGGTTTGGTTAATAGAGAGCTGGCGAGCAAGTGTTAGCAAATTTAGTCCAGATGGAGAGTTGCTTTTAAGATTTGGAGGAGAGGGTGACATAAATGGTGACTCTCGAGGATTGATTGGTTCGTATTCAGAGGGGATAGCGGTCGGTCCAGATGGGACGGTTTATGTTTGTGACAATGGACGCAGAAAAGGGAAGGAAGGGCTAGTTCGGATTGTGAAATATGATTCTAATGGGAAATATTTGGGGGAGATAAAGGGTGATTAGAAGATATAAAACATTGTCTTTTTTGTTGTTAGCGTTATTTTTTCTTTCATTTTTTTCTTTTAAGGGATATGGAATACCAAAAGATTATAGAAAGTTATCTTTTGGTATTAGGTATTGGCATTTGATGCCAGGTGTAAGATTGTCGGGTACTAATGATTTTGCAGCAACTGCAGCTTATGGCAGGGTAGGAGAAAACTATGGTTTTTTGATGGATTATAGTTTGTTTCCCTGGTTAGATGTTGGTTCAAGTATTACTCTTTTGTCTAAGGCTGGCGCTAATGTAAGTTATACGTATCCAGATCTCAACTTTTCCAACCTTAGTTTTAATAATTCACTCCTGACCACAGAATTTAAAGTATATTTTTTGGAATTTTTTGATCCTTTTGTAGATGTTTTTCTTTCATCGGCTTTAGTTTATAGCGCTCTTACGGAGAAATTTAGGATTGAGACAGAGGGAATTACTGAGGATATTTCTTTTTCTGGGAGCTCGCTAAATATTTATGCTGGGGTCGGTCTAACCTTACCGATCTTTGAATATTTATCTTTGGATTTTGAACAATGGTTCTATGTAAACACAATATCTTCTAATTTTGTATCTTTACCAACAGGGATAAACAAATACTATTATCCCATGTGGAATATTAATTTAAGAGCTAAGTTATGATGAAAAGTTATATTATTACTTTATTTTTGCTGATTGTTATCACAGGATGTGGACAATACAATCCTTTTGAGAAAGGTTCTCCTCAGTATTTAGCTGGGAATGTTGGGGAAATTGTGCTAACGAAATCAGATAGCCCATATTATGTTTTTACTGATGTTATTTTTAAAAAGGCAACTATTGAAGAAGGGGTACTTATTAAATTTTACCCTGGGGTTTCATTTTCTGGTGTAACAGGGGAAGCAGAACTTTATGTGAATGGGACTAGGGAAGATCCTGTTGTTTTTTCTTCTTTTTATGCTACTTCAGAAGGTTATTGGCATGGGTTAAATATAGGAGGGATTATTTCTGTGAAGTATGCGGTGATTGAAAATGCTATTTTTGGAGCATATATACACCCTACTTCTTATTCGCTTCTAAACAAAATTGAGAATTCGCAGTTCAGAAACTGCTTGGTGGGCTTGTGTGATAAGGCTGGGATAAACATAAGTTACTCGGATTTTTATAATAATAAAACTGGTGTAGATATATGTGCTACTAGTTTGATGTCTTATAACAATGTAAGGAATAACGGGGTTGGGATTTTTCTGAGAACTAAAGGAGCATTTATTCATGACAATAATATATATAATAATTTGCTTTTGAACTTACAGCTTGATGGCCAGTTTGCTTTGTCTGACCAAGAAACTCAAGAAGTGGATGTAGTTGATAATTATTGGGGCTTTGTGGAAACGGATAGTATTGAAGAAAATATCTGGGATATGGATGACGATTCTCGGTTTTCAATAGAATGTTATGGTCGAACAAAGTATGACCCATTTAAACTAAGTTTAGTTGAAAATGCTGGCGTTCAATAAGTAAAGAATAAGATGAAACGTTTTGTTTTTATATTAACAGTAATTAGTTTTTTTATCGGAAGTGCACTAGCTTCTGGTTTTAAAATTGTGAATGGACCAACTGGTAGTTATTATTGCCTCGAAACAACTAATAATCAGGTTGTTAAGATTAATTCTGCCAATAAGGTTTTGTATGCTTATGGCGGCAGCGAAAAATTCCTTTCCCCCCAAGGAATAGCCGTCAACAACGAAAAGATTTTTTTAGCTGATACGGGTAACAAGCGAGTTGTTGAGTTGATTGATGATGGTACAGCTTTTAATTTTGTCAATGTTTTGCCAAAGCCTACAAAGATTTGGGCTCCAACAGCCTTAAGCTTTGATTCTTCTGGAGAT
>JBDRMQ010000195.1:0-3417 GCA_043811955.1 bacterium
GGCTAAGGTTATGCAGGAATTTGGCGTTCGTTCTGCGACAGACATTACTGGCTTTGGCTTGCTTGGCCATGCTTTGAAATTGGCAAAGGCCAGTGATGTTAGCATGAAAATATATGGGAAAAAGCTGCCGATGCTGGAAAAGGTTTATGAATTATTGGAGGGAGGTTGCATTCCTTGTGCGGTTCATAAAAACCTTGAGTTTGCCCAGGGTGAAACAGAGTTTGCTCAAGGTTTGGATTACAATTACAAGAACCTGGTGCTTGATGCCCAAACTTCTGGCGGAATATTGATGTCTGTGCCAGCGGCCAAAGTTGACCAGATTATTGAGCGCTTGAAAAACGAAAGCTATTCGCAAACTTCTGTCATTGGTGAAGTTATCAAAGCTGATATCAAGAGGATTTATGTCTCATAAGACAATATATTTTGATAATGCCGCGACTAGTTGGCCAAAGCCTGAATCAGTCTACCAAGCCATGGATCATTATATGCGCGAGGTTGGGGCTAACCCTGGCCGTTCTGGTCACAGTAGGTCAGTTGAAGCGGCCAGAGTTATTTTCGAAACCCGTGAGGAGTTAGCTGAATTATTTGGCGTAGATAGTTCTGAGCGAGTTGTTTTTTCTAGTAATGCTACCCATAGCCTTAATTTAGCGTTAAAGGGATTGCTCAAAGCTGGGGATGAAGTTGTGACTACCAACATGGAACACAATTCTGTTATTCGGCCATTAAGGTTTTTAGAGCAAAAGATTGGAGTAAAAGTTAAGGTTGTGGCTGTTTCAGAGCTAAAGCAAGCCATTACTGATGCAACCAAGCTAGTCGTTATGCTGCATGCTTCCAATGTAACTGGTGAGGTTTTTCCCATTAAAGAGATTGGGGCTTTTTGTCGACAAAAAGGGGTTTTGTTTTTAGTTGATGCCGCGCAAACAGCTGGGATTGTGCCGATTAATCTTGAGCAAGATAATATAGATTTATTAGCTTTCACCGGGCACAAGGGTTTACTTGGGCCGCAGGGTATTGGTGGTTTGTGTTTGGGAAAAAATGTTGAGCTTGAACCTTTGGTGCAGGGAGGGACTGGAAGCAGCTCGGATTCTGAGTTTCAGCCTGAAGTTTTGCCAGATAAGTTAGAAGCCGGGACCTTAAATGGTCCTGGGTGCTCGGGGCTTCTGGCTGGGGTTAAATTTATTAAACAAAAAGGCCTCGAAAAAATTCATCAGCATGAATTAAAGCTAACTCAGAAGTTAATTACAGGGTTAAAGCCTATCAAAAGCGTAAAAATTTATGGAGAAACTTTGCCTGATCGAGTAGGGGTAGTTTCTTTTAACATTGACGGGATACTGCCGAGCGAAATCGGGCAAAGGCTTGATAAAGATCATGGAATTATGGTCCGGGTTGGCCTTCATTGTTCGCCATTAGCGCATAAAGCAATCGGTACTTTTCCGCAGGGTACTGTTCGAATTGGTTTTAGTTGCTTTAATGTTGAAGAGGAAGTTCATCTCTTGATAACAGCTCTTTCCTCCCTAGCCCCCAGGCCCTAATTCCTAATACACATTCATTCTCGTCCCCCTCGCAAACCCCACCAAAGTAATATTTAAATGTTTCGCAAGTTTAACAGCTATATCTGTTGGCGCAGAGCGGGAAACAATCAAAGGGACGCCTAAGCGGGCTGCTTTAATTAAGATTTCAGAAGATATCCTACCGGAGAGGAGCAGAAACTTGTCTTTGGTCTCTTCACCTTTGAGCACAACTTCGCCGACAATCTTATCAACTGCGTTATGCCGGCCAATATCTTCGGCAAAGGCAATGATTTTGTCTCCTTGACCAAGCGCAGCGCTGTGGACCCCGCCGGTCTCTTGGAAAATTACTGACTTTTTTTGAAACTCGTCCATTAACCTCAAGATTATCTCAGGTTTGAGTTCAATTTTGCTTTTAATTGGCTGGCAACCGGAAAAATCGCGATAATTGTAGAATGTTTGGCCACGGCCGCAGCCTGAAGTGATTATCCTTTTCTTATCCAACTCTGCTTCTGGGATCTGGTTTGTTGTTTCAACGCGTACTACAGTTGTCTTTTCGTTTAGATCAACAGATTTAATGTCTTCTTTTGAGGAAATAAAATTTTCGGATACTAAATGGCCTATAGCCAGCTCTTTTAGTTTATCTGGTGAGCAGAGCAGGGTGGAGAGCTCAATATTATTTAATATAATAGTAAGTGGGGTTTCGATAACTACTTTATCTTCAAGCTCTTCACAGCCTGACCTAAGGTCTATGCGGGTTATTTTTACTTTTTTGTACATAAAAAATGTAGAGGCGACTTTTAAGTCGCCATAAAATGGAGGGCTAAAGACCTCCGCTACGTTGATGAACTAAGCCTTTAATTTTCCTCAGATCTTTTTGCAAGTTGATATTCAAAAAAGAGGTGAGGGTGGGATCGAATTTTCTGACATCTTCTTCTTCAACAAACCTGGTGTTAACTTTATCAAAGAAATTTTGGATTTTATTGTCACCCATTATTAATTGTTGTTTAATTGCTGGCAAGCAGCTCCTGGTGTAGACCGCATGCAATGGCTCAAGCTTCTCTTTTATTCGTGGGATAACCACTTGCCCCTCTTGGATTGAAATTAGGTATTTAATCAAGCGAGGGTTCAAAAGCGGCATATCACAAGCAACAATGAAGTTGCGTTCAGTGTCTGACGCCAATAGTCCGGAATAAATCCCAGCCAGGGGCCCCCTATTTTTAATCTTATCCTGGACAATCTGGACTGGAAAGTCCTGATATTTCTCAGGGAAGTTGGTGACCACGACAACTTTTTTAAAGATTAAAAAGAGGGGGAAAAAAAGGGACTCCACAATTGTGGAGTCCCCGATTTTTGCAAATGCCTTGTCAGAGCCAAAACGGCTGCTCCTGCCGCCAGCTAAGACAATTGCGTTAACCATGTTTATTGTTTATTATCTTTTACGTAAACAAACCAATAAGTCATACCAACAAACAACGCTCCACCAACCATGTTGCCAAGGGTGACAGGGACCAGGTTGTTCATAATAAACCCACCCCAGGTTAAATTAGCCAGGTCAAGACCAGCAGCTGCGGCAGCGCCAGTGTTCTTTAAGAAAATTCCTAGAGGGACAAAGTACATGTTAGCAATACAGTGCTCAAAACCGAGCGCTACGAAGGTCATGATAGGGAAGAAGATCGCAAAAATTTTCCCGACCACCTGTTGAGCAGCAATAGCCATCCAAACCGCTAAACAAACAAGAATATTGCAAAGGATAGCCCGCGCAAAGGCCTCGCCCCAGATCAAGTTAACTTTTGCGTTAGCGATCTTTAAAGCAGTAACCCCGGTCAAGAAATCCCCGCCCTTCCAAAGACCGCTGGCTAATATAAGGTAAGCCATTAAGACTGAGCCAATAAAATTAGCAATATAT
>JBDRMQ010000196.1:0-12433 GCA_043811955.1 bacterium
AATCATAAAAGATTGATTTAAATCAATGTTGTGATCTTTGGCTGCTTTTTTGAGCATTCCAGGATTAGGTTTGCGACATTTGCAATTTTGCTTGTGTGGGTAGTGGCCGTGGTCAGGGTGGTGGGGGCAGTAATAAATAGCATCAAGATGGGCGCCGCCACTTAAAATATGCTTTTGCATGGTTTTATCAATGGTTTGCAGCATGTCTTCAGCAATTAAGCCTCTGGCTACTCCAGATTGATTAGTAATAACAATTACTTTGTAGCCAGTTTTGTTAAGCTGTTTTATTGCTTCAATTGATCCTGGGATAAACTTAATATCATTTGGATTATTCAAATACCCAACATCTTCAATAATTGTTCCATCTCGGTCGAGAAAAACTGCTTTATGCATCGGGAAAAAGTTCCTGTTCTATTAAATTGCAGATAATGTGGCCAATGGTGATGTGGCTCTCTTGGATGCGAGGGGTTTCTTTTGAGGGGACAGTGATTGAGAGGTCAGCTGCTTGAGCGATTTTTCCGCCACCGCAACCAAGCAAGCCAATGGTTTTGCAGCCTAGCTCTTTAGCCTTTTCAAAAGCTATGAGCACATTTTTTGAGTTGCCGGAGGTGGATAGGCCAAAAGCAATGTCGCCAGCCTTGGCTAAGCCTTCAAGCTGCCGCGCAAAAACAAGATCAAAAGAGTAGTCATTTGACAGACAGGTGAGGATTGATGAATCTGTGGTTAGGGCGATCCCAGGTAGAGCTTTTCTCTCTTTTAAAAAACGACCGATTAATTCAGCGGCTAAGTGTTGGGCATCTGCAGCTGAGCCACCATTGCCAAAAAAGAAAACTTTATGATCAGCTTTTATCGCTTCAATTATTAATTTAGCAGCTTGTTCTATTTGTGGTACAAGGGTTTCTAAGACGGTTTTTTTTGTGGCGATACTCGCTAAAAGGTCTAATTTTATTTTTTCTTGCATTTTATCATTATATCATATTGTGATATAATTCTAAATCTTAATGACAAATGACAAATTTCAAATGTCAAATGAATGTGTGCCTAACTTTCGTTCGGCACGAAATATTATAATAATAAGTCTGCCAAAGGCAGACACCATCATTTGACATTTCTCATTGGATATTTGACATTTCATTTTTAGGAGGATATTTTATGTCGAAAAAATATAATGTTTGTGTTTTAGGTGCCACTGGGATGGTTGGTGGCCAGATGATGAAGGTTTTAGAAGAGAGAAACTTTCCAATTGATCGGTTTTTGCCGTTGGCCTCTTCCAGGACGGCTGGCCAAAAAGTGACTTTTAAAGGTCAAGAATACACGGTTGAAGAAGCAAAACCTGAATCTTTTGACGGAATTGAGATTGGTTTATTTTCAGCAGGTGGGAAAATTTCAGCCATGTTTGCCCCAGAAGCAGCAAAACGCAATTGTATTGTGGTTGATAATACCTCGCATTTTCGCATGGATCCTAATGTTCCTCTGATAGTGCCAGAGGTCAATGGCCACGCGATTAAAAAGCATAAAGGGATTATTGCTAATCCTAATTGTTCCACTGCCCAAATGGTCTTGCCACTAAAGCCAATTTATGACGCTGTTGGGATTGAGCGCTTAGTTATTTCTACCTATCAAGCTACTTCTGGCTGGGGTAAAGAGGCTGTGGTTGAAATGTATGAACAGACTAAGACTTTATTGGCAGATCCAAAGGCCAAGATTGAGGCAAAATATATTTTTAAGCAGATTGCCTTTAATGTCGTACCGCAGATTGACCAGTTTACTGATAATGGCTATACCAAAGAAGAGATGAAGATGGTTAATGAGACCCGCAAGATTTTTGAGGACGATAGCATTCAGGTAACTGCTACTTGTGTGCGTGTTCCTGTGGCAATAGGGCACAGTGAATGCGTTAATATTAAGACTAAAAAGAAAATTTCCGTGGAAGAAGTTCGAAAACTTGTCGCTGCTTTCCCTACTTGTAAATTGGTTGATAACCCTGCCAGCGGTGAATACCCAACCCCAATAGATTGTGCGGGTAAAAATGAAACTTTTATCGGTAGGATCCGCGAAGATATCTCCCAAGAAAATGGGATTGAGATGTGGATTGTCTCTGACAACCTGCGCCGCGGGGCTGCGCTCAATGCCGTGTTAATTGCCGAGCAATTAACTAATAAAAAGTGAAATTTTCTGCCATTTGTCCTGATAATATATAGGTTGAAAGCTTTATTTGATAAAGCTTTTGGCTAAATTAAAATATTATTGGGAGTTTAAATGGTTAATAGAATAAAAAGCCAAAATCAGGAAAATCCTCCTCTCCAAATTCGCAAAAGACGACTTGTGCCGGCAGCACATCGGCAGAAAGTTAAGAAAGATTCCAAACCCCTTGCAGCCAAACCAGTCATTTCTCCGCCAACTATGCCGCCAATGATAACCAGCCCTGGGGATGATCAGACAGCCCGAGTTGCGCAAAAACCTATTCTTACTGAACCGCGGCCAATTGAGGAAAAATCTGTGGTTGAAGCTTTGCAAGCAATTGAAGCTGGTTTGCCTTTAATCCTACCTTCTCAAATAGTTAGAACACGATTTCTAAATCGTCTTATGGTTGATGTCAATGAAGTTCTTCCTGCATTTGTTAACTACTTAAAATTAAGAAATTGTGAAACATTGGCAGAATTGGACCAAGAGATTAGGGCTTTAGATATTTATGTATATGGCCTAAATGGGGGGTTGCTTAAGCGGGTAGTGTCTGTAGCTGAGCTTAGAGCTGGGATAGATGTCTTTCGCTGGCAGCTAGAGAGCACAGATGATATTAATGCCCCCATGATAATCCATAAATTTTTGGAAAGATTATTAATGGCTAGGATAAACATTGGCCAAATGGTTGGCAAAGAAGCCATGAGCCTTGAGATGCCGGGGCAAATGCTTTACCCAACTTTGAAGAGTCCTGGAGGGACAGAGCGCCGCGCTAAAAATCTTCAAACAGATATTGCAGAGGAGATTAAGAGGATCAATACAATTCTTCAACAAGTTTGGCAATTTGGCAGTGGCCATGGACAATTTATTGAAGGCCTTGGCCTTAAAAGATACGGAGCCCCGAAAAGTGTTCATGTCTCTTTGTTTTCTTTGCGCACAGAGCTTGAAATATTTTATGATTGTGTTGACGCGAAAGGGGTTGTCAAGGCAGAGGACTTTTTAGATAGGCTACGGCGTTTTTTTGTAAAACTGCAAGAAATTGAATTCGCAGGAGCTAACGGACAGGTAACCAAGCTGGTTAATCCAAGGAAAACTCATGTTTCAAGGCAGAAGCAGGGCCTTTTAAGCCAAGAAGAATTGAGTTCTTTCCTAAAAGAGACCCTCCCCTTAAAAGCCCCTTTAAGACTGACTGGCTATGCCGCGACTCGCTTAACTGCGATCAATGATATTTTGCTGGCTATTGGTAATTGTGTGGCTGAGCAAGGGGTTGACGCTTTGGCCGAGTTAAGAATTGAAGTTTACGGGCAGAATGTGGCCAACGCAACAGTTGAGAGAGGTGGTGGCCTGGTGACTTCTGTTCAAAATTTTGAAAAAACTTTGGTTGGGGTAACCATTAAAAATGCGCCAACTAAAATTTTACGCTTTCTCCAAACCTTAGAGCCGGCAATTGATAAACTTGGGCTTGAAATTCCTCTTCGTGAGCTCCAATTAACTAAGGTTATAAAATATCAAACCATTGCTTTTCGCTCAGAAGAGGATCTGAATAAGGTCCTTGATCTGGTTTGTAAAATTAACAAGTCTTTGGCTCTTATTCACGCATATGGTCTAGGGAGGGGTGGGGATATTTCTGATTTAGGGATGAAGGAGGTCAGACGGCGGGCTACGGGGATCCATCAAAGTTTATTTTTTCTTAGGCTAGAAGTTTTATCATTAGATGTTGATTTGAATACGTCAAAACCAAATGGTGAGCCGCGCGATAGCGTTGCAGTTGTTAGCCGGCTAGAGCGTTACAACCAGCGGCTTTTGGCTGTTGTTGAGCGGTTGCCTCAGCCGAGCGCCGGCTTAGTCTTGAGAAACCTTTGATAAAAAGATTTCCTTAGTATATCGCTACCCTCAGGACTGAGGTCATTTAAGGCGAGGGTTGCTTTCCACGGGGCGCGGCCGACTAATTTTTTTTCCCCTCTATGGACAAATTTAATTGAACCAAAATTCTCTAGGGAAGGGTCGTCTTTAAAAAGAGTGGCCAGGACGCGGCGGTATGTTTTTTCACTGTAGCGATCGATCTTAGGGTCAATATCAATGCCCATCATTTTGAAAAATACCCGCCGATGAATTCCTGGGTTGTTTAAATGCAATTGCTCAACTGCCGTGGCAAAAAGGGCGAAGTCTTCATCAGCTGAGAATAAGTGAAAGCCAATTGTGGTTTGGTCGTGGTTGCCAATAAAAAATTGGGGGGATAGCCCTTGTTCCTCAAAAATACCCCTAGATAGATTTATATAGTCATTGCGCCCGGTAATTTTTTCTTGAAGAACGTGGTTTTTGTCAAGTATCTTTTTGGCTTGTGTGGTCATTAAAAAAACTTGATGATAGCCATCACCTCTTGGTTTACATAATATTCCGCTGTAGCATTCTTTAATTCTAACCAAACGACTTAACATGATTATTCTCTTTTATGTTTATCATGTTTTTCCGGCTGAAAATTTCACTTGATTTTTGAAAAAGGGCAAAGACTTTTAATCGTAGTTAATAGGGAGGTTGAGTTTTCTTTTTAAGTTGATGTTGTACTCATCAATTTTTTCTTGGGCATAGTCTGGTTGGAGATAGTGGGCTGGGGGATAATTAAAAGCATTAAAGAAAAAACCAGCAGTCATAGCCAGAGCTCCGCCAGTAATAATGGTTGAACCAGCTGAAGTAGCCGTTCCGGCCAACATAGTTAATATCCCAGTTCCGAGAAAGATGTTGCCAATATTTCTCAGGTTAGCTTTATTGCTCTCGCTTTCCCTAGCCTGGGCCAGCATGGCTTGGTCGTTAATCAAAACTAGAAATTCAACATCAGAGAGTTTGCGCAGCGTCCCTTTATAGATAAACCAATCAGTTATTTCTTTGACCTCTGAGCGCGAGAGGGTGTCGGTTGAAATGTCAGTTGAAGTCATGGAAAAAGCTTCAATTGAATAAGTTGTAGTATCGACATCTGTATAAGTATAATTTCTTTTTTCGTCGATTAGTCGATCTTTAGAGACTAAAGATAGTTTGTTGTTTTTGTAGGAAAGCTGGTTGATGTATTCCTGGTCGGAAAGCTCAACCGCTAAAAGTGGCAGGCTAAGCAAAAGCAGGGCCAAAAACAAACTAATTGGTTTTTTCAACATATTATATATACATTGTATCATAGTTAATTGCCAGTATAAATAATTAGTGCTAAGCTAGGGTGAAATTTGTATTGAAACCACATACTGAAGTATGTGGAATATTCCCCACACTTTAGTGTGGGGTTTTACCCGATTGTTTATGATGGAGATTATGATAGATCGAACCAAACAAGCTGAATATTTTGAAAAGCTTTTAGAAAAATTTGGGCCAAATTTTGCCGCGCTTGATTGGAATAGCCCTGAGAGCCAAGAGTTGCGCTATCAGGTTTTCGAAGAGATATTTCTCTATGGAAAGAAAACGGTTAATATTTCTTTGCTTGATTTGGGTTGTGGTTTTGGCGATTTATATGGCTATCTACAAAAGAAGAAAATGCTGGAGAGCCACCGGATTAAATACACTGGCTATGATATTTCAGAAAAATTAATTGGGGTAGCCCAAAAAAGACACTTGGAAGCTACGTGTGCGGTTAAAGATATTTTAAATGAGACAGATATTCCCCAATTTGACTATATTTTTTGCTCTGGTATTTTTAATATTCGCATCGAGGACATTAAGACCCATCTGGAATATGTTCGCTTGATGCTGGCTAGAATGTATGATTTAATACATTGTGGAATTGCGGTTAATTTTTTAAGCGAAGGGGCGATTCCTGTTTCAGATCAAGAGGACTTGAACTCTGGGCGTTATTTTTTCTTTAACCCAGAGAAGATTTTGGGTTTTTGTCGAGAACTTGGTTGTCGTTATGTTTTGCGGCATGATTACCATCCGGGTGATTTTACGGTCTTCATGCTTAAATAGATTTGGAGGGATTAGATGAATCCATTCAAAAGACTTGTTCCTGCCGCGCTTGTGCTCTTGGTTATTGTTCTGGTTGGTGTTTTGGGCTATATTTATATTGAGGGCTGGTCGCTTTTTGACGCTATCTATATGTTGGTTATAACCCTTTTTACAGTAGGCTTTCGCGAAGTTCATCCGCTTTCTAATGCCGGGAAAGTTTTGACTATGGGGCTTATAATTTCCGGGGTAGGCACCGCAATTTATGCCGTCGGTAAAATTGGTGAAATGATAATTGAAGGGCAAATTTTTGGCTACAGGAGGAAGAAACAAATGGAGAAAAAACTAAAGGAAATGAAAGACCATTATATAATTTGTGGTTTTGGTCGGGTGGGGCATGAGGTGGTGGATGAGCTTGAGAGCGCCAAGATTGCTTGCGTTGTTATTGATCTTAAGCCAGAGAGCGCGACTGAGCTTGATAAAATTGGTGTTCCCTATATTATTGGGGATTCAACGGCTAACGGGATACTTGAATTTGCTGGGGTTAAGAAGGCCAAGGGCTTGGTTGCTTGTGCTGACTCTGATATGGAAAATGTTTTTGTGACCTTGTCTGCCCGTTCATCAAAATGTGATCTTTTTATTGTGGCCAGGGCCAGTGGTAAAAATGCTGAGGCAAAACTTAAAATGGCGGGAGCAAATAAGGTGATTTCCCCTTATCTTATTTCAGGCCGGCGCATGGCAGCCTTAGCCCTTAAGCCGGTAGCCAGTGATTTCCTTGATATGGTGATGAGGGGTGAACACCTTGAATTCAGTTTGCGGGAAATTCCTATTCCCGATAATTCTAAGTTAGTTGATAAATCACTGGCCGAAGCTGAGGTCAGGCAAAAGTCTGGGGCAACTGTGCTGGCTATTCGTAAGTTAGATGGGGCGTTCAATCTTCAACCTTTGGCTGTTTCAAAAATTGAAAAAGGGGATATTCTGGTGGCAGTTGGGACCCACGAGCAACTTGAGATTTTTCAGCAGATGGTCTAATGCTAAGGAACGAAAAAGAATTTAAACTTGAGATTTTGGAAAAGGTGGCGGAAGAGATGTGTTTGGCAGCCAGGACCGCGCCCAAGGCCAAGGGTTTGGACCTATTAGAAATAGCGGTTGTCAAAGCTAAGACCCTTGAAAAACTATCAGCTGAAATGCTTAAAATCGGCAGAGAAAACGATCATCCAACTTTTTTGCGGGATGGGGAAAATATTTTATCTGCCCAGGTTGTAGTTTTGATGGGGAGCAAAAAGCAGACGATTGGTCTTAGGTGCTGTGGTTTTTGTGGTTTTGCCAACTGTAGCGAGGCGGAAAAAGCAGGGGCTTTGTGCGCTTACAATTCTGGTGACTTGGGGATTGCGATCGGTTCGGCTGCTTCTGTAGCGGCTGACCACAGGCTGGACAGCCGGATTATGTACACCGCGGGCAAGGCGGCAATTAATTTGAATTTATTGGGCAAAGGGGTTAAAGTGGCTTATGGGATCCCTTTGTCAGCGACGGGCAAAAACCCATTCTTTGATCGGAAGTAGGAGGGGAAAATGTTTAATGACATAAAAGTAATTTTTGATAAAGACCCTGCTGCCAAGAATATTTTTGAGGTTTTGCTCTACCAAGGTTTGTGGGCGATCTGGTTTTATCGGATCTCTCACTTGTTTTATCTTTTAAAAATCCCTGTTTTACCAAGGTTGATCTCTCAAATCGCTCGCTTACTTACCCAGATCGAGATCCATCCGGGCGCTAAAATCGGCAAGCGTTTCTTTATTGATCATGGGGCGGGGGTGGTGATTGGTGAAACAACAGAGATTGGCCAAGATGTAACTATCTATCAAGGGGTAACCCTTGGGGGGACAGGCAAAGAAAAAGGAAAACGTCACCCTACTATTGGTGATTGCGTAGTGATTGGGGCTGGGGCGATTGTTTTAGGCGGCATAATTATTGGCGATAATGCCAGGATTGGGGCAGGCTCGGTTGTAACAAAATCAATCCCTCCGGACACTACCGTGGTTGGTAACCCTTCTTGGGTGGTCAGGCAGGGCGGCCGCCGGCTTGATCCATTAGAGCATGGCTCACTCCCTGATCCAGTCCACAAGGCGATTGATGAATTAAATTCTAGGATTAAGGCTTTAGAAGATAAGGTAAAGCCTTAATTTGGTGGTAGTATTTCTGCTTCGATTGAGGCAATAAACTTGGGGAGAACCTCAATTGAATATGTGCCATCAATTGATGGTTTGTTGAGTGAGCAGGGGATTTCAAAGGCTACTTCGTGGCGGCCATTACCCGAAACTATAAAATTTGTTGTTGCTATAATTTTTTCATTACAAGGTTTTCTTTTTCCACTCCTATTCACTTCAGTTAAGAATTTTGTTTGTAATTGAACCATAGCCCCTTCTTTAGGAACATTTTCAATATCAATTTTAAGTGTGATCTCGTATCGGTTGACTGCCACGGTTTTAAAGCTTGGATAAAAACTAACAAGATTACAAGCCATTGGCTTTGTCAATAAAAGTAATGGGGGTTTTAAAGGTGTTAGCTTATTAATTGCTTTAATAGAAACCATAGTTTTGCTCCTCTCTTAAGGAGAACTCCGAAAAAATAAGGGTTCGGAACCTGAGGCTAAAAGCCTCGGTTCCTTTTCTCGTCGAGAGCAATTTGTATTTTGGAACCGAGAATTTCATTCTCAGATTCCAAAATCAACTTTTTCGGAGCTCTCTTAAGTGTATTTCGTCAAAAGCAAAGGAAAATTTCAATTTATTTGGTATAATAACTGGTAATGTTAAAAATCCACAATACCTTATCCAAACAAAAAGAAGAATTTAATCCTTTAACCCCACCAAATGTAAAAATGTATGTTTGCGGGATTACTCCTTATGACGAGACTCACTTAGGGCATGGGCGAGCTTATGTTACTTTTGATATTGTTCGGCGTTGGCTAATTGAGTCGGGTTATAATGTTACTTATGTGCAGAATATTACGGATGTTGATGATAAGATAATTGCTAAAGCAGGTGTTGGGTGTCAGGTATCAGGGATTAGGGAAGTTACAGAAAAATACATGCAGGCTTACTTTGAGGTGATGGAGCAGTTAAATGTGCAGCGAGCAGATGAGTATCCTAAGGCCACTGAGCATATTCAGGAGATGATTGAATGGATAGAGAGTTTGATTGCTGGTGGATTTGCCTATGTTGTGGCTGGTGATGTTTATTTTGAAGTGGCCGAGTTTAAAAATTACGGTAAACTTTCCAAGCGAAAATTAGAAGATATGCAGTCTGGGGCCAGGGTTGCTGTTAATGAGCGAAAAAAATCCCCTTTAGATTTCGCGTTGTGGAAAACAGCCAAAGAGGGGGAGCCTGCTTGGGATTCTCCTTGGGGCAAGGGTAGGCCTGGTTGGCACATTGAATGTTCTGTCATGTCGACTAAATATTTGGGGGAGCAGTTTGATATTCATGGCGGTGGACTCGATTTAGTCTTTCCTCATCATGAGAATGAGATAGCTCAAACTGAAGCAAAAACCTGTAAACCTTGGGTAAAATATTGGCTCCACAATGGTTTTGTTAATATTAATAAGCAAAAGATGTCCAAATCTTTGGGTAATTTCTTCACCCTCAAAGATATTTTTAAAAACTTTGAGCCAATGGTTGTTAGGTTCTTTTTACTCTCAACTCATTATCGCAGCCCGATCAATTATTCTGATGTTGAATTAAATAATGCTAAAGAGGCTTATGGCAAGATTGTTAAGTTTATTGCTGATGTTGATTTTATAATTTCAAAAACAGCTGAGCATTCGCCTCCCGTTGAGCTAAAAGACATGGCGGAAGACTTTGCTCCTTATGAGGATAAGTTTAATGCCTCGATGGATGATGATTTTAATACAGCTGGGGCAATTGCTGCTATTTTTGAGCTAATCAAATATTGCCACAAGACCATTGAGTCAGGAGATCGGGAGATCGAGTGTTTGGAATTGATGAGGGGGAAGGTTTTGGGGTTGTGCTCTGTTTTGGGGATGAGAATCGAGAATCGAAAATCGAAAATAGATAATAGGAAAATTGAACAAATGATTGCCGAGCGCGAAGCTGCGCGGAAAAATAAAGATTTTAAGAAGTCTGATGAAATTCGCGATCAGCTGGCAAAACAATGTATAATTATTGAAGATACGCCGCAAGGAGCGAGGTGGACAAATGCTTGACCCAAAATTAATCCGTAATAACCCGGAAGCTGTTAAAAAAGGGCTGCAGCTGCGCCAGGCTGACACAACGTTGCTTGATAAGTTTATCGTAGTTGATGAAGAGTGGCGCAATGTTACCTTGGAAGTTGAAGAACTGCAAGCCAAACGCAATACTGTCACTGAGCAGATTGCCCAGATGAAGAAAAACAAAGAAGACGCGACAGCGGTTATTGCTGAGATGAAAGATGTTTCAGCTCGGATCAAGGCTTTGGCCCCGCGCCAGCGAGAGGTTGAACTTGATGTCCAAAAAAACTCTTTGCAAATGCCCAACCTTCCTCATCTGTCAGTCCCTAATGGCGTGGATGCTCGTGATAACCGCGAAGTGCGCGCCCATGGCAAAAAGCCTAGTTTTAAATTCCAGCCTAAGGCTCATGATGAACTTGGTAAGAATTTGGGGGTCCTCAATTTTGAACAGGCAGCCAAAATAGCCGGCGCTCGCTTTGTTATTTACCATGGGGCAGGGGCAGCCCTGGAGCGGGCCTTAATCAATTTTATGCTTGATCTGCACACCAAAGAGCATGGCTACAAAGAGGTTATGACCCCGGCTTTAGTTAATCCCAAGGCGATGACTGGGACTGGCCAGCTGCCCAAGTTTGAAGAAGAGCTTTTCGCTCTGCGCGACGATAAATTTTATCTTATTCCAACGGCAGAAGTCTCTGTGACCAATCTTCATGCTGACGAAATTATCTTGGCTGAAAACTTACCAATTAAATATTGTTGTTATTCTCCTTGTTTTAGGAGGGAAGCTGGCTCATACGGCAAGGATGTGAAAGGGATTATCCGCCAGCACCAATTTAATAAAGTAGAGTTAGTTAAATTTGCTCTGCCGGATAAATCTTATGACGAGTTGGAAAAATTAACAAGGGACGCGGAAAAGATCTTGCAAAAGCTTGAACTATCATATCGGGTGATTGAGCTTTGCAGCGGGGACCTGGGTTTTGCCTCGGCCAAAACTTATGACATTGAGGTCTGGTTCCCGTCAGAAAACCAATATCGGGAAATTTCTTCTTGTTCTAACTTTGAATCCTTCCAAGCGAGAAGGGCGGGAATTCGTTTTCGCGGCTCACCAAAAGCCAAAGCGGATTATCTCCACACAATTAATGGTTCTGGTTTAGCTGTAGGGCGAACGTTTGCCGCTATCTTAGAAAACTATCAACAAGAAGACGGCAATGTTCAAATTCCCAAGGTTCTTCAGCCGTACCTGAATGGCCGCAAGTTTTTGTCTATTTAATACGATATATTCTATAGACATGGTTGAATCAATTACTGGACAAAATAATATTGGTTTATCTGGTGTTTCACCGCAGACCCCGTATTCAAACGTGGAATTTCTTAGCGAACTTCGGCAAACTTTTTCGCAAGCTTTGGGTAACCTTGATGTTGTTGAGCTGCCAGGGACAGGCGCGCATGTTTTTGTGCCACGAATCCAAGAGCAAACCCTGACCAGCCTTAATATTTCTGAGATTGACCCTGCCGCAATTGTTACTTAAATCATTGAAAATCCTTTGATCTTCTGATATTCTAAATACATGCCACTTTACGACTATAAATGCAAAAAATGCGCTCATATCTTTGAAGTCCAGCAGAAGATGACTGATCAACTGCTAAAAAAATGTCCTGAATGTGGCGGGCCGATTCATCGCTTAATTTCCGCGGCTGGGATTGTTTTCAAAGGGTCTGGGTTTCATGTGACGGATTATGGGAGAAGTAAGCAGAAGGCGGAAAGCAGTAAGCAGAGCACAGGTGCTGGGGGGCAGGTGTCAGGGACTGGGGGTGAGGTGTCAGGAGAGAAGAAGGCAGAGACAAAGCCAAAAACTAAAGAGCCAAAAAGTTCGCCAAAAGAGTCTTCCCCTCAGAAGTCAAAATAGATTCTGGATGGAATTGGACCCCTTCAATTTTATATTCTTTATGCCGCAAGCCCATAATTTCGTCCTCATCCGCTGTTGCAGAAATTTCCAAACAATCAGGCAAGCTTTTCTTTTCAACAATTAGTGAATGATATCTGGTGGCAATAAAAGGGTTGGGGAGCCCTTTGAAAACGCCTTTGTTATCATGCTTAATTTCAGAGGTTTTGCC
>JBDRMQ010000197.1:0-14477 GCA_043811955.1 bacterium
ATCAGCCAAAATCTGGGCCCCAACCCCATAGTCCCTTAAATCCGCTGGATAACCCAAATAACAATTAGCCTCAACAGTATCCATCCCCCGATCTTGAAGCTCATAAGCCTTGAGTTTGGCCTTTAGTCCAATCCCTCGGCCTTCTTGTCTCATGTACAAAAGTACCCCTTGCCCACAAAACTCAATTTTCTCTAAAGCTTTATCCAATTGTTCCCCGCAATCACAGCGCAGAGAGCCAAGCACATCCCCGGTTAAACACTCAGAGTGGACTCGCACTAAAACCTCGCTCTGGTTAGCCACCACCCCCTTGACCAAAGCCACATGATGCTCTCCGGTTAATAAATCTTCATATCCATAAGCTGTAAAATCACCATATTTAGTCGGGATATTTGCCTCTGAGGTCCTTATGACAAGTTTTTCAGTCTTGCGGCGGTAAGCGATCAAATCAGCGATAGAAATAATTTTAAAATTATGTTTTTTTGAAAACTCAACCAGATCAAATGTCCGAGCCATTTCACCATTATCATTTATAATTTCGCAAATAACAGCCGCCGGGTACAACCCCCCTAATCGGGCTAGATCAACAGCCGCTTCAGTATGGCCAGCCCGCTTTAAAACCCCGCCAGCCTTTACCTCCAAGGGAAAGACATGGCCGGGCCGCGTTAAATCGCTTTGGGTTGATTTATGATTAATTAAGACCTCAATAGTCTTAGCTCGATCAGCTGGAGAGATCCCAGTCGTCACCCCATATTTAGCGTGAGCGTCAACAGAAACAGTAAAAGCTGTTTTCATTGATTCATTATTGCGGCCAACCATCTGCGGCAGGGACAATTCTTCAAGACGACTTGAGGTCATTGGCACGCAAACTAAGCCGCGGGCTTTAGAGATCATAAAATTGATAATATCCGGGGTAACCTTTTCGGCCGCGACAACTAAATCCCCCTCATTCTCCCGCTCGCTCCCATCAACCACAATCACCATCTTCCCATTCTGAATATCAAAAATAGCGTCTTTTATTGCATCAAAATTAATATTACCATCGTTTGATATTTTTCCGCCAGAGGCAGATGCGCCTTTGGCGCATAATTTGTCATTTGTCATTAGTTTTCAATCCAGCCCATAGGGAAAAATCCAACCTGGTCTAGTATGTCAGAAGTTACCCCAACCGGCTCACGCCCTAAAAGATGTTTTTCCACATATTTAGAAAGCAGGTCAACCTCTATGTTCACTAAATCTCCAATGCTCTTTTTGCCAAGAATTGTTGCTTGGGCCGTGTGCGGCACAACAGAAATAATTAAAAGCCCGCCCAAAATATCAGCTACGGTTAGACTGATCCCGTCAATGGCAATTGAACCTTTGGGCACAATATACTTGAGCAATTTTGAGGGGATGGAGACCTGAAGTTCAAAGCCTTTGTTCTCAAAAACAATCTTCTTACGGATCTCACCAATCCCGTCAATATGACCTGAGACCAGGTGTCCGCCCATACGACCGGCAACTAAAAGTGCCCGCTCTAAATTGACCCTTTCGCCAATGCGCAGGTTATTGATCGTTGTTTTTTGCAGGGTTTCTTTTGAGACATCAAAATCAAGCAGTTTTCGCCTAATAGCCGTAATTGTTAAACAAACGCCATTGACTGCCACACTATCCCCAACATTTGAGCTCAATAATTCACTGCCAACTGCCAGGGTAAGTTTAGCAGAGCTAGCAGCCCTTGATAAGGACATAACAACCCCAAAACCTTCAATTATCCCGGTGAACATATATCATAAATATAGCATGTTTCAAGGGAAAAAACAATTAAGGCGGCAGCTACTCTTGCTTAACAAACGCTCCTAAAATCCCGTTGATAAAGCGCGAGGCTTCAGCTGATGAGTATTTTTTAGCTAATTCAACAGCCTCATTAATAATAACAGAACGTGGTGTTTCACCAAGCTTTAGTTCGTAAAACGCTAAACGCAAAATACTCCGATCAACTTTACCAATGCGATCAATAGGCCAATCAATAGAAAATTCAGAAATAAGTTTATCAAGGTCAGCCCTTTGCTGCCAGCAAGGTTCTGCTAAAGCTGTGGCAAACTCAATTGTTTCTGGAATAAAAGGCTCCCCTTCAGTAACATTTTCTAAAGCAGTCGCAATCTCTGAATTTGCCAAATCCGCTTGGTAAAGAGCTTGCATAGCAAGGCGGCGGGAGGTGCTTCTTTTGCCCATTTATTTCCCTGGGGCCCCAAAATGCTCTTCAATAAACTTGGTGGTAACTTCGCCGCGCTTAAAAGCTTCGTTGCGGCAAACCTTGAGGTGAAAAGGAATAGTTGTGTGGATACCATCAATTACATATTCATCCAAAGCCCGCTCCATCCGCTTGATTGCTTCTGGCCTGGTTTTTCCCCAGACAATCAGCTTAGCCACCAGGGAATCATAGTGCGGCATAATTGTATAACCTGGATAAGCGTGACTATCAACTCGAACTCCCAGCCCACCCGGGGCTAAATAAGCCTTGATCACTCCAGGAGATGGCATAAAGTTCTTTTCATGGTTTTCCGCGTTGATCCGGCATTCAATCGCGTGGCCATGAAACTTAATATCACCCTGGCGATAAGAGAGCTTCTCCCCTGCCGCGGCTAAAATTTGCTCTCTGATAATATCAACACAAGTAATCATCTCAGTTACCGGGTGCTCAACCTGGACCCGGGTGTTCATCTCCATAAAGTAAAACTTACCATGTTTATCGTATAAAAATTCGATTGTCCCTGCCCCATGATAATTAACAGCCTTGGCTGCCCGCACTGCGGCCTCACCCAGCTTTCTTCTGGTTCGATCATCAACTACCGGAGAAAGACATTCTTCAATCAATTTTTGGTGGCGCCGCTGGATTGAACAATCCCGCTCGCCTAAATGAATAACATTACCATGTTTATCAGCCATAACCTGCACTTCGATGTGGCGGGGTTCTTCGATAAACTTTTCAAGATAAACCTCTGGATTACCAAAGGAGGCTTCAGCCTCGGATCGAGCTGTCCTCATCAATTGCAGAAAGTCGGCTTTGTCCCAAGCCACCCGTAAACCTTTCCCTCCACCACCTGCAGTTGCCTTGATCGCTACGGGAAAACCAAGCTTCTCAGCCAAACGTTGGGCCTCCCCTTCATCAGAAATTATTCCATCAGAGCCTTCCACAATTGGAACCCCGGCCTTTTGCATTGTTTTGCGGGCCGTTGCCTTGTCCCCCATCCTCTGCATCGCGTCAATTGGCGGCCCAATGAATTCAATGCCAGAAGCCGCGCAAATCTCGGAGAATTTAGCGTTTTCAGCTAAAAAGCCATAACCCGGGTGGATTGCGTCAACCCCAGCCACTTCCGCTACACTAATAATTCCCGGGATGTTGAGATAGCTCTTGCTGGGGGCAGCCGGGCCGATACAAAACGACTGGTCAGCAATTTTAACATGCAAGGAGTCGGCATCCGCCTCAGAATAGACAGCCACAGTGGCAATACCCATTTCTTTGGCAGCTCGGATGATCCGAACAGCAATCTCGCCTCGATTAGAAATTAAGATTTTTTTGAACATTTTATTTAATTTCATCCTTTATAAAGTTTCCCATATCTTTTGCTATCTCAATCGCTTCTTTTGCTTGCTTTTTCTTGGCAAATGGAAAATGAGATGGGTATTTTAGCGGGGTGTAATAATTATTTAAAATTCTGCATCTTTGATCGAAATCTTTAAATTCTTCGGGAGAATTCGAAACTATCGCACAATCTTCCAATAAAGTCACAAGGTCATGAATTCTTTTATATTTGCGTTTCTTATAAACAAGATAAGCCTTTAGATACTTTTCAACAGCATCATGGCACAAAAGACACATCTGAGAATAAAAATCATCATAATCATTAAAAGCTACTTGGGCAAACCCAAAATCAGAATCTGCTTTTTTAAGCCAATCAAGAACAATCTTAGAAGGCTTACTTCTCATAAACAATTTTCCCTTTTTCAAGAAAGTCTTCTACAAAAGGATCCCCCATTTTCTTGCGCTGTTTAATCTCTTGAGGGGTATATACTAAAAAATCTACTGGGAATTTATGATCTAGGTATTGATCTGCTTCTCTTAGCCTACTCCAGGGATCTTTCTTAGTTTTCTTAACAACTATTAAATCAATGTCACTTGAATCAGTTATTCTTTCTTGCGCTAAAGAGCCAAAAAGGATTATACTTTCAGGCTGATAACCGTTCTTCAATTTCTCAACAATCGATTTTAAAGCCTTTTTGGCTGCTGGTCTTTTTTTAGTTGACTGCCTATCGTTCACATTCTCCCCCTTGCTGCAATCTCGCCTCGATTAGCAATTAAGATTTTTTTGAACATAAAACCCTTGATACGTCACAAAGGAAGAGACATATTAGCATATAAAGTGAAATTTCGCAAAAGAAAGTGGCGATATATATTAGAGAGAGCTCCGAAAAAGTTGATTTTGGAACCTGAGAATGAAATTCTCGGTTCCAAAATACAAATTGCTCTCGACGAGAAAAGGAACCGAGGCTTTTAGCCTCAGGTTCCGAACCCTTATTTTTTCGGAGTTCTCTTAGAGAATGATGTTCCAATAATAGAGGAGAAAAAAATAATGAGTAAACTATCCTTTAGCAACGTAAGGGTTCATAGTGCAGCAAAACGGTTGGATACCTGGGAAAGGCACAATCGCGGTGGTGCCAAAGACTTCGGCATAACACTTGCGCATAGCGGTTTTCCCGAGCGTACAGGAATACCATCTAATTGGGATTTGTCCGACCAATTCCAAGCAGCCCCACGCCGTTTTACTGATACGGTATCCCACTTTGCCCAGCACGGCGATCAAGTTGCAGCAGAAGTTCGAAGAATCATTTCTCAGGAACTAACGAGCGAAACATCTGGGAATAAAATAGAACTACTGAAGCAGTGGGAAAAAGATAATACAAATGATCACAATAGCCTTATAATGAGATTTATAAATTGTGCCTATGCAGACATACGTTTTCTTGGCGGATCTTTGGCCGACCTTTATGAACATAACCCAGACCTTTTCTTACGTGAAATAAATGAATTCGTAAATGCCGGGATATCACAAGCTATGGAAGTTAAAAAGCTCCTCAGCTAAAAAATCTTTAGAAATTGCTCAGAGACTTAAACAGGATACTCCTTGAGTTTATTTTAAAGAATTTTACCAGCCAAGGTCGCAAAAACCAGCAACACCGTCAAAACAATCAACACCCCTGCCGTTGACCAAGCTACAATATTATTAAACCTTGAATTAACATATTGCCCCATCAAACGTTTATTGTTAACCAACAGCAGCATAAAGATTAAAATAAAAGGAAAAAGAATACCATTGGTAGTTTGCGAAAAGATCATGGTGTCAATTAAGTGAATTCTCGGCAAAAGAACAACCCCTGCCCCAATCACAATCAAAACCGTATACAAACCATAAAAAATTGGGGCTTCATGAAATTTTTTGCTGATTCCATTTTCCCAACCAAAGGCTTCGCAAATTGCATATGATGACGAAAGCGGCAAAATTGAAGCGCCTAGCGCCGAAGAAGCAAATAGACCCAAACCAAAAAGCAGGGCCGCGAAATTGCCGGCAAAAGGCCTAAGCGCCAGGGCCGCATCTTTGGCTTCATGCACCACAATGCCGCGCGGATGAAGCACTGCCGCGCAAGCAATTATAATAAAACCAGCAATAATAACCGCAATAACAGAACCTAAGATAACATCCCATTTTTGGTAGCGGTACTGCTTCATCTTCAAACCTTTTTCCACAATTGACGACTGTAAATAAAACTGCATCCAAGGGGTAACAGTTGTCCCAATCATAGCAATAGCTAACATGATAAAATTAAGATCTAATTTAAAAGTCGGCACAACCAGGCTTTTGCCAACAACAGACCAATCAGGATTAGCCATCAGCCCTGAAAAAATATAAGAAAAATAGATAAAACAGACCCCGATGAAGACCTTTTCAACCCCTTTGTAGCTGCCGCGAGTCATCAAAGCCCAAATCAAGCCAGCGACCAGAGGGACCGAAAGATAACGAGTAATACCAAATATTTCAAAACTAGCGGCAATCCCGGCAAACTCTGAGATCGTGACCGCCACATTAGCCACCAGCAAAATCATCATGGCAAAAAGGGTCCAGCGCACCCCAAACTCTTCTCGAATTAAATCCGACAAACCCTTGCCCGTGACCACCCCCATGCGGGCGCACATCTCTTGAATCACCACCAGGGAAATACCGACCAGGACAAGCAGCCAAAGCATGTGATAGCCATAACGAGCCCCAACTATTGAATAAGTCGCTGTACCGCCAGCGTCATTGCCAGCAATCGCTGCGATAACCCCCGGCCCTAAAATGGCCAAAAAAACCCACATTTTTTTTAATTTTGGCAGTTCCATAAAATTTAGCCCAATAAATGCCGCATGCGCCTGGAGATTGGCGGCAGGATAAAATCAATCACGTCGTCAACCGTCACAATACCAAGCAATTTATTATTTTCATCAACCACAGGCACGGCAAGCAAATTATATTTAGAAATTACCTGGGCAACTTTTTTGCGATACATCGAAGGATCAACTGTAATTAAATCAGTCTCCATAATCTCGGCTATTTTTGTATCAGGAGCTGCCACAATTACAGCCCGCAGGGAAAGGACCCCCAAAAGTTTTTCCCCCTCCCCCAAGACATAAACATAATAAACAGTCTCTGCCTCATTGGCAATTTGACGCATTCGCTCAATTGTTTGTTGAGCGGTAAAATCAGGCATCGTGGTCACTATTTCAGTGGTCATCAAACCACCAGCCGTCTCGTCCGGATGCTCCAAAACTTTGCGGACCTGGCTGGCTTTGCGCGGTTTCATCAAACGGAGCAGCTCTTCTGCTTTTTCTGATGGAATATCACCTAAAACATCAGCTGCTTCATCAACTGGCATTTTTTCTAAAATCCCTAAAGCTTTTTTTGTGTCCAAGGTTAAAAGCAGTATCGCTTGGATCTGCGGTTCCAGCTCGTGTAAAGACTCGGCCGCGATCTTGTCTGAAAGAGAGCTAAAAATCGCGGTTTTTTCTTCGGAATGGACTTGGCTAATAATACTGGCAATATCAGCTGGATGCAGTTCATGAACATGTTTTGAAGGAATAGTAATCATCCCCTTGGTTTTCCCTGTTTTCAAATGTTCAACATGGTCCCAGCCAATCAATATATCAGGAACCTGCTTTTTAAAAATGCCAAAAATAAAAGTAAAAAAGCCCAGCCAACGCAAGCGCCGCAAAAGCCCGCGAAACCCAACATCCGCGGCAATCAACCTGATATCTTGATCGATTTTGCCAAGTTTTAGGTCATTGACCCTGATAACCCGCGCCCCCTCGGTGTCGACAATTTGCTTATCTAAGATATCTTGCCGCAGCAGCAGCTCTTGTTTGGTTGGTTTAGCATAAACAACACGATCCCTGGTTGCTTTAGTCACTAAAAACTTTTTCCCAATTAGATCAATTTCACCCATTAGAAGAACTAATTCTTCCTGTTTTTTAAAAACATGGACCAAAAACCCTGTAATTTTAGGGAAAACATCTCCCACTGATAAAATAATATCTTTGACATAGCCAACCGGCTCCTGCAAGCGGTCAACCACAGGGATTTTTTTCAAATCAGAAACAAACATTTCAGAAAAGAGAACCATAATGAAGACATTGTAACACGAAGTTTATAGAGAGGAAACAACAAACACTTTCCCAGGCAGCTGCTGAACAACTTTCTTGACTTCAAGTATCATTAGCAAACCAGAAACCTGAGCAACCGGAAATTTTGTCTCTAGCGCAATAAAATCAATATGTTTTGGTTCCAAGGATAAGCAAGCAACTATTTTTTGCTCATCAGCTGATAAACGAGTCTCCTCACCCCTCACACCTGACCCTTCACACCTCTCTGGCATTATCATGCCAAGTTCTTCCACAACATCCTCTACCCGCTCAACTAATTTTGCCCCTTGTTTAATTAGCCAATGCGGGCCATTACTCAGGTCTGAGCGAATGTCCCCTGGCACTGCAAAAACTTCGCGTCCCTGATCAACCGCGCACTTAGCAGTAATCATTGCCCCGCTCTTGTAATCACCTTCAATAACAATTGTCCCCACAGATAAACCTGAAATAATCCTATTCCTGCGGGGGAAATTGCTTTTTGAAGTCGGCGCCTCAAGTGGATATTCAGAGATCAGCGCGCCGGAAGCCGCAATATCTCGCGCTAACACCCTGTTGGCTGAAGGGAAAATAACATCAACACCGCAACCAAAGACAGCCAGCGTCTTGCCCCCTGCCTCAAGCGCCCCTTGATGCGCTGCTGTATCAATGCCGCTCGCTAAACCGGAAACAACAGTCAAGCCAAGGGAGGCTAGATCAAAAGCTAACTTTTTCGCAATCTCCCGTCCATAGTGAGAAGCCCGTCTGGTTCCCACAATGGCAATTGCTTTTTTCTTTAAAAGTGAGGGATCACCCTTAACATATAGATTAAGCGGCGGGTCATAAATATTCTTTAGTAAAGGAGGGTAACAGTTATCTTCTTGAGAAATAATGGTAATGTTTTTTTCTTGGGCTTTTTTGATTAATTCGCCAGCGCGGTCAATTGGGGCAGCCAAATTTTTACAAACTTGTTCAATAGAGCCATGTTCCTCAAGAAGTTTCTTGAGCTTAACTGGACCTATCCCCTCGACCAGATCAACCGCCACCCACTGCTGTAACATAACTTTATGATTTTATCAGAGAAAGCGCCTCATATCTAGTCTTGGCATTTTTTTGCAGCACGCCACGGACTGCGGAAGTTATTGTTACTGCCCCTGGCTTTTTTACCCCCCGCATTGACATACACATATGCTCAGCCTCAATAATCACCATCACCCCTTGGGGTTTTAGTTTTTTCATCAGACAATCCGCGATCTGGCTAGTTAACCGCTCTTGGACCTGTGGCCGCCGGGCAAAACCCTCAACAACCCGAACCAGTTTTGAAAGCCCTGTCACCTTCCCTTTAGTTGGTATATAAACCACATGGGCTTTGCCAATAAATGGGACCAGATGGTGTTCACACATTGAATAAAACGGGATATCTTTGACCATCACCATTTCTTCGTGGTCTTCTTCGTGGAAAACAGAAAGTTCACGGCCTGGATCTTTGGCTAAGCCGGCAAAAAGCTCAGCATACATCCGGGCCACTCGCTTAGGGGTATCCTTGATGCCAGAGCGATTTGGATCTTCCCCGATTGCCGTCAATATCTCTTTAACCGCTTTTTCTATTCTCTTTTGATTAATCATCAAAATAACCCCTTGATCTTGCCATCCTCGCTGACATCCATCTTCTCAGCTGCCGGATGCGCCGGCAAGCCTGGCATAGTCATGACCGCGCCGGTATAGGCAACAACAAAACCTGCCCCGGCTGAAGCTTTAAGTTCGCGAACAGTTATCTTAAAACCAGTTGGCACACCAGCAAGTTTTTTATCATCAGAAAAAGAACTTTGGGTCTTGGCAACACAAACTGGAAGCTTGCCCATCCCAATTTTTGTCAGCTGTTTGATGTCATCTTCAGCCTGTTTTGTATAGTTAACCCCATCAGCCCCGTAAATTTTCTTGGCAATCTTTTCTAATTTCTCTTTAATCGATAGAGAAGTGCTATAAAGGGGGTTAAACTTTGATTTCATCCGACAAAGTTTAACCACTGTCTTGGCTAACTCCTTGCCCCCTCGCCCGCCTTTAGCCCAAATATCAGCCACTACAGTTTCAACCCCAAACATTGAGCAATTATCAATAATTTCCTCAATCGATGCCTGGCTGTCTTTGGCCTTTTTATTGACCGCGATCACCACAGGAACACCAAAGAGCCGCAAATTCTCAAAATGCTTTTTTACATTCTCATAACCATGCCGCTCAATTGCTTGCTTGGTCACCACCAAAACAACAGCAGCAGGCTGCAGACCGCCAATTCGACATTTAATATCAAAAAACTTTTCTGCCCCTAAATCACTGCCAAAACCAGCTTCTGTAACTACATAATCAGCTAATTTAAGAGCCATTTTCGTGGCAATCAAACTATTGCAGCCATGGGCGATATTGGCAAAAGGGCCGCCATGAATAAAAGCTGGGCCACCTTCCAAAGTCTGGACCAAGTTTGGTTTCAACGCGTGCCAAAGGAGCAAAGCCATCGCTCCATTAGCTTTTAAATCTTTGGCAAGGATCGGTTTCCCTTTTTTGCTGAAAGCCACAATAATCTCACCCAGGCGTTTTTTCATGTCAGTCAAATTTTTGGAGAGGCACAAAATAGCCATCACTTCAGAAGAAGCAGTAATATCAAACTGGCCGCGCAACGCTCGGTCGTTCATATCCATCACCCGCTTCCAAACAATGCGTTCCTCATCAATCTTAAGCTTATTCCCCTGGTAAATATGGTTATAAACCATAGCTGTCAGCAAATTGTGGGCTGAGGTAATCATATGCATGTCACCAGTTAAATGCAGGTTAATATCATCCATGGGGAGAACTTGCGAATAACCACCACCAGCTGCCCCACCTTTGAGCCCCATAACTGGGCCAAGCGAGGGTTCGCGGATGCAGACAAAAGCTTTTTTTCCTATTTTTTGCAAAGCTTGGGCTAGGCCGATAGTTGTCGTAGTTTTCCCCTCTCCCTGGGGGGTTGGGGTCATGGTTGTAACAAGAATAAGCTTGCCATCTTTTTTCTTGCTCAAGCGCTTAAAAATATCAAGATGGATTTTAGCTTTATGACAACCGTGGAGAGAAAGCTCAGACTGCTTGATCCCAGCTTCAGAGGCCAGGTCGGCAATCAGCTTCATTTTTGCTTTTTGGGCGATTTCTATGTCGGAGAGCATATGGAAAATATAGCATAAAAAGGTTAGTCGGGGCAAACTATTCCAGATATTCCAAAAGCGGAGAATCAGGAAATCTACCAGCAACGATTTTTCTTGCTGCTGCATGATCATTTTTAACACCAATTTTCTTTGAAATGGTGTTTAAAAAAAACAAACACGATCCCTTTGTCCAGGAACCAGGATCTCTAATTGCTGCTTGCCCTAAAAAGAGCGCATTCACATAGAAATACATAAGATCAACACACTCGCTTTCTGTTTTACCGTCTAACATGGCTTCAAACAATAAACCTGTAATATTCAAGGCAGGCAGAGAGTAATTGCTAATTTCAGACCGAAGCCAGTCTCTAACCCTACTATAGAAATCTATGTATTGATCAAGAGCTATTCCTTCTTCATTAAGTGCAATAAGACGGTCCGCCAGCTCCTTCATTTGCGGTCTGAACCAATCAGGAGATTTGCGGAAACCTTGACCCTTGTGGGAAGTGTCGTGTTAATATAAGTTGAAATGAGCGCCTTTTTGAAATGACGTGATAGCGGATAACAATAGACGTCTTTGATAGGCACAGACAAGCGACGGTTCCGATCATTACGGCTTCTCCCTCGGGTTTGGCCGACCAGCAGCCAGTTGGCGGCTCGATAACAGGTTCCCGTAAATCGCTGTTTCTCCACGAAAGTCTCCAGCAGTACAATTGGGTGCCCATATTTATCCTGCCAATCACGGGAAATGCGACGCGCAATCGTTCCTAATACATAACTAGCCAAATGAGGAACTCTGGTCAGCAGCAAAAAACGCATGTTGTTTGTGATTAGCTTTAAATTCTTTTGCCGCTGCTTGTCATCCCAGCCTATGTAAGCATCGCGTGAAGCTGTCTTCCAGGCTGCCGCGCCAAACAACACACAAGCCAGCAACCCGCCACGAGTATCCCTGACTAGATAAGCCAGGTGTTCTCCAACGCTCCCTTTGTATCCTAAATAATGCCGCTCTGCCAGCAAAGAGGCAAATAGTCTTCCCTCACTTGATCCAGGGGAGGCTATCGCCATAGATAATGGCAAGGTTTCTTTGAGTGTTTGGGCTTGGGATATATCGGATAAAAAAGAAAGTTGAAGTTGGCCACCGCTACCAGCCCGATCTTTCATCCGTTGGACAGGTTTTCGTTTCCGTGGCGGAAGGGTTATTGCCCCTCTGCTTTCCAGCTTCCGCAACAAACTGCGACAGGCGATGTCTTTGATTTGACCCTTGTCGTTTTTCCACTCCCATTCATGACAAAGCACCCGCGAAATTTTCCATTGGCTCCAATCAGGGTGTTGCGACAGCAAATCTCTGATCCGAGCTATGTCGCTGGAGTAGATTTCTCTGCCCTGAATTAGCAGGCCTGCTTCTCTCATACATCATATGTTATACCATACCTGCTTTTCAGAGTTCAGCCCTTTCATTACATTATGCTGAATAGTTACGATCCTTCTTCTTGCACCCATGAATAGTGTTGGGTATAATCAGGGAGACGGCCCGACCCGGAATGGTTTCAGAAGAAATGGGTCGAGGCATTTTTTCCCAGTTGACGCGTGCAAGTTTTTTGGTTAAACTTTCGATAAAACTAAAGGAGGCCGCGTGACTGTTCAAGCAACACAATTTCAATCACCTGAACCCCACCTGTTCCAGGATACCACTATCCAAAATAACCCGGACCGCTCTTTTCAAAATTATCTTGATGAAGAACAAAAACGCTTGGTCAACCTTTTTTCCGCTTTTGGTCAATTTAATTTTGCTGATTTTTTCTCTTATCCCGATTTTTCCAGCAATTATGAAGATAATTCAAACAGGGTTGATCTATTAACAGAGCTAGAAAATTTACAACCAGAAAAAAACAATCCCAATAAAAAATCTGGGCCCGAACAAAAGATTATTGAGCAGGTCTTTTTTCAAAACGCGATCAACAAAAACCAAGGCGTTAAATCAATTGCGTCGGTTTTTCAAGATCTACTATTACAAACTGGTTGGCTGACCCCCAACAGCCAAACCTCGCCGCAGCTTTATCAATCTCAGTTAGAAGGAAAGTTTCTGCAAAAGCTGGATTTACAAAGTTTAGTCGACAAAATACTTTCGCAAATTAAGCTGGTCGCGGAAAAAGGGCGAGCAGAGCTTCGCTTTGGTCTCAAGCCAGATAACCTTGGTGAAATCTTGTTAACTTTAACTTCGCGTTCTGGTATGATTACAATTCAGATTGAGACCAATGAGGAAACAAGAAAAATCTTAGAGAATAATTTAGCAAGCCTTGCGTTGACCCTTAAACAAGCCAGGGTCAAGATTGAAGAGATAAAAATATCCGCGATAAAGGGGGAAGAAAAAAATGTTTGATACAATGAATGAAGCCAAAAACGCGATTGAAGCTTATAATACAGCGCTAAAAGCCTCGTCTTCAAATATTGCCAACATGAATGTCACTGGGTACAAACGGGTAGATATCTCTTTTCAATCGATCTTTGAACGCGTTCTCAATCAAGGGACAGCTGCCACCACCAACCTCGGCGGCACCAACCCTCGTCAATTAGGCCAAGGGATGGCACTTTCCAATATCTCTGTTGATTTTTCTGCTGGAGAATATATTTCTGGACAAGGACTTGATTTAGCCATCTCTGGCCAAGGGCTCTTTATCGTCTCTCCAGATGGCGGACGGAATCAATTGTATACACGGGCCGGGAATTTTGAAGTTGACTCGGCTGGCAACTTAACCTCAAATGGAATGCAGGTCTATGGTCTGGACAATTCTGGCGCCTTAGTTGCGATCGCGGGACTTGTCTCAGGAAACAAAGCCGCTTATCGCTGGAGCATTGAGGGCCGGCTAGAATATACAGCCAACCCAGCTGATGATTCTCCGACTTATTCAGATACTGGCTATCGCATTGCCATGACATATTTTCCCAACCCTAATGGTTTAACCCAAGCCCAAGGAACATCGTTTGCTGAATCAGCAGCTTCTGGGAGAGCTTCAACCCCACAGGCCCCTGGCGGATCTGTTGGCTCGATCAACCCAGGACAACTTGAACAATCAAATGTTTTTTACTTAAGCGAAACAATTGACGCGATGGAATTGCAACGCGCCATGAGCGGCAATTTAACTGTGATCAAAATGGCCTCAGACTTGATCTCGCAATTCATAAGCAAACTATCATAAAAAATGGCAGAGAGACAAAGAAGCAAACCTGAAATAGCTGCCCAAAAAAAAGTTATCAAACTTGCTCCAGCTATTGGGGATTGGACCACTTATAAACCGCTGAAAGTCCTGGTTAAAAAGGTCAAAACCGGACTTTATGGTTTTGACCGCCTCTCCAGAGAAGAGCTTAGTACCATGCTAACAATTCATTATCGTTTCATCGAACAATTTTTAAAGCATTTAAGGATTGATCTTGGCATGGCGGTTGAATTAGTCTCTATTCAAACAACCCAGACAAATTACTTAAATTTTTTGCGGACCTTGACCGGCCCAATGGTCCAAGGAAAAGTGAAAATCCCCGCCCGGCATGACCCGATTTTTTTCCTGCTTGATCTTCAATTAGCAAATTCTATTATTAATTATGCTTTAGGCAGTGTTGATTTAGAG
>JBDRMQ010000198.1:0-11327 GCA_043811955.1 bacterium
TAAACAACAAAATTCGTGTTATCCAGAGACGATCGTACGGGCTAAGGGACGAGGAATATTTAGAGCTGAAAGTCCTAACCTGTATGTTAGAGGAGCTTTAAATTGAGCCGTTTTTACCCACTCGATAAGGAGATGACCCAGTTTTTGGAATAATTGCTACCATGTAACTAGCTTCCTCCTATAATAGTTTCAACATAATTTGTAGAAAATTTCACTTGTGGGGAAAAATTATTTCGTAGAAGTTTTGAGCATAGCCTTGGCCCGGGCAAGAACTTGAGAAAACTCACAGATCAGTTCCTCATTAAAATCTGCAACCTCAAATTCCCGCAATAAATCAATCTCCTCAGCCAAACCAGCTGCTTTTGACCCACCTAACTTGCAAAGATCAGCATATAATTCTGACAGGGCTGTTTGAAGATCAATTTTAGCAAGATTGCGCACTATTACTGACGGGCAGCCTTTTAAAATTGCTACATCAGCCCTGCCGTGGGATTCACCAGCGGTTAAATAACGTAACATGATGGAGGGATGAGTGGGCAAACTAATTGTTAATTAACAGAACCAATGAGATCCTTAACCTGCCGAATAATTATTGAAAAATCAATAATAGCCTTCTGGCTTGGTGCTGGCTTGATAATCTCACTACGATTCCCACTGATTGCATTTCTTAAGGCTTCTGCGTTTTGCCTCTCCCCTTCTGAACGATTTCTTTTGGCTAAAAATTCATCCAACTTATCTCTTAACCCATCGCACACCTGTTGATAAAATTCTGGATTGCGAACCATTCGGCGGACATTAGCTACCCTGGCAGCGATGCTTTTCTTAGCAGAAAACCTAGAAAACTTTCCCAAAGCCCACTTCCAAGCCTCACCGTCAAATTTAGAAGCTGCTTTTTTCCCCTGCCCATTTAAACTTGTTTTTGAAACTCGTCCTTTACTATTTGATGGGGGATCACCTTCCCAAACAAGCTCGGGATCCCTATCTAAAACTGATTTATATTGAAAAACTTTTAAGCCCGCCTTCCCTTCAAAAGTTTCTTCAAAAAATTCTAAGACATTAGCATCAATGCTTTTAGCAACAATATGATATTCAACAGCTCTAACCTGATTTGGTTGTTCCTCAGCCAACGCAGCATATTTCCGCGCTTGCCTGCGGAATTTTAGCATTTCTTCAATTCCATTATTTGCAAAATCAAAAACCAACCCAGCCGGTTTTGAACAATATTTAACTTCGATAATAGCTTGTTTTTTCCCACGGTAACCATCAACCACAACCTCTTCTAGCCTTTCGGGATTATCTCTCCCTTCAAAATCATAGGGAACTCCTGCCTCGTTACAAACAACATCTTCACTATAATAATTGACCCGTCCTAATTCCCTATTAATCCCGGTCAGTCGATCACGGCCTTGAGCAGTAGCAGCAAGCCTGTTAAGAATAATAATCTCGCAAGCTAACCCTTTAGGCACAACATCAGGCAAGCTCATCTCCCTCAGCGTTTTCATCAAGGAGCCCTTCGCATTCTTTATTCCTTTTGTCCCCATTAAACCATTGACTGCAATTAAAACTTGACTCAGCCACGACCCTTCTCCAGTATCTCCCCACAAAGAGTCTCTTAACCACAATCTTTGAAAAACAGTCCCATTATCAATACCCGAAACAACTTTCAGGGCCCTTTGCTGATCATCACTCAATTTTTTTCCCCATGAACAGAAGTTCTCGTTAGCGATGAGCGCTGCTGGTATTTGAGGATACTTTACGGCCTCGCTAGCTGACGGCTCAATTTTCTCAATCAGCAGTAGTGGTGCAGCTGGTGGATTAGTGCTCATTAAGGCCTCTTGGGCAGCTGCCTGTGCCAATGTTATTGCCTGACTCACAAACTCCAAATCTTCAATCACTTCTCGACTAAGCCTGCCAAGATATTTTGCATCTGAAAAATCTGAATGTCGAACTAAGCAACTGGCAGCATCAATTTTAGCGGCAATACAATCAAGCTCTCGTCCAAAATCATCTTTAAAATTGTTATCCCCAAGCAACTTTAAGGCTCGACGTTGTTGCTCCAACGCTTCTCGGTATTTATTGATTTTGCCAAAACAAAGCTTCTGCCATCTTGGCCTGGAAGTCTGTAGATTAATCCTTAACACCATCAGCCACCTCCTTTGGGTATCTATTTCTACATATTTATCATCACTACTGTCCCAGTGATGTCCCTTGTAATTCAAGCTGTTCCCAGGACTGGTCATTTCCTTCAGCATAACGATTCCCCGCAAAGGCTTGCAAAATGGGCATTTTCTCGAAAAGAGCCACACTTAAAATCTGTAGAATTGTGTAGAGCGACAGCTTCAGATCCAACTCTTTCCTGATAATGGCCATTAGCACATAAACAGAGATTGCTATCCAGATTTGTGTCTTTACCGCGTTCTCGGAAGTCCCATAAAACGCTTTGATCCGCAGATGCTGCTTTATCCATTTGAAGAAAAGTTCCACCTGCCAGCGTGATTTGTAAAGATCGGCAATGGTCTTCGCCGAAAGTTTCATATTGTTGGTCAGAAACACCAATCGTTTGTTGGTCGTCGCGTCCACATACCCGATACGTCGAATCTTTTCCGGATAATGTTTTTGGGAATAGTAGTTTGTTAGAATCCCAACTTGGTCGAATCTTATCCCTGCCGCCTTTTTCACCGGTTGCGAATACAATCGCCTGAAATCGAGATTCTTTTTCGCCCTGGTTACAAAAAATGCTGGTGTAGCATGAATGGAGTAAAGCCTGGCAAAGTCCAGATAACCTCGATCCATAATGTAGATTGCCAGCGGCTCCAAACACAATTCGTCGAGTATATTCACTTCGTGAATATTGCCCGGGGTAATGATAACTGTCGTCGGTATATTGCCACGCAGGTCCAGAAGAGTGTGTAGCTTTACTGCCGCTTTGGCCTTGCGAAATTTGGCCCAGGGAAATAGAGAAAGGCATAAATCGATCGTTGTCGCGTCTAACGCGTAAGCGACCTGTTTGAGTTCTATGCCAAAGTTTTCTCCCGCGTATAATTTTCTCGCTTTTCTGATTAGTATCTGAGCAAAGTCCGCGTAAATCCTCCAGTCGCGGTTGCTGTTGGCGTTGGCCAAAGTGTTTCTGGCGATTCCGCCGCGAAATCCTGAGTGGTAAAGCTTTGGTTTCATTGTCCGCAGACAGGTTTCGATATCCCGAAGACTTTCCCTGTAAGTTAGTTGGGCAAAAGCCATGCATAAATATTGATCCCAACAGGAAAAGCTTTTCACTTTGCGGTTGCCATGATAATGCCCTACGCAGTGTTGAAAATCGCGCCATGAAATGAAATCCATAACTTGGGCAAACAAAGTTGTTCCCGTATTCATATGTTATTGCCTCCAGGTGTTTACTCCTGAAAGCATGCCTTTTATGACCTTTTGGTTTCAAATCGACTACACTCATAATTTCTCTAAATCCCTTAACTATCAAGCATTACAGCGTTTTGACCCCTTCAACGTTGGGACAGTAGTGATTTATCATCAAAAAGCGGCTAAAATTTCACATTTTTCACATGACACCCACTTGATTTTTTTGGATTTTTAGGGTTTGCTAGTAGACAGGGAATAAGATAGGGAGGTAAACGAATTGCTCTCTACTCTCTACAAACCAATTCTGTTTATAGCCTGATCAACCAATTCCTCTAAAACTTCCATATCTAGCAGGTAGGCCAATTGAGTAGGATAATACTTACCATTATGAGATTGATAAGCCAAAGGAGATTTTAACAAGTTTTCTCTTAACCTGGCATAAACTTCTCTGTTGGGTCGATGTGTTTTGTTAATAAAACCTTTTCGCAAAGCATACTCAAACTCATAAACATCATAGTAATCAAGGGCAATTTGCTGCAGAAGATTAAGGTCTACTGACAACTCTCTAGCAATAATATCGTTCAAAGTTGCTTCAGTTGGATCCTTTCTTAATTGCCCAGCATATTTTCTCAACATTGTTGAAGACAAGTTCTTGCCTAACCTGTCAAAAAGAGGCACTAAATATTTTCCAATTATAGCAGGATTACTAATCATGATTTGCTTTAATGATCCTAATGGTGCCCTAATTTTGGCTGAAGAATCAGCAAAAGGACCTTTGGCCCCACTAATACATCTGTTCCTTGGTTTTATTTGATTGCTAACCAAGACTTTGGCCAAGTCAAAAAGAGGAGGAACTGGACGAACTTCTGTTTTAATAAAAAATTGAACTAGGGCTTGATCAATTTCTTGCAAAATTTGCTCAGCCTTTGTTGATTGATGAACTCCTTTTGAGATTATCAACTCTCTAAGCCGATCAATCGTATCCTCAACTAAAGGGTGCCCTGAGCCATAGGGATTATCCCATTCAAATAATTGGACTCTTGGGATAATGCTTTGATCATTTCTAAAAAGAGAACCCCATGAACCAAAACGGTTTCCTCTAGCTTGCGGGTCCCGATAAATAAATTTTAACTCATCAATAAATTCAGCAATTCCCTTCTTTAAGCCATTGCCACAAGCCCTTAATTCTGCCCTTTTCTTACTATCCCAAATTCGATAATGGATATGATGACGCAATTCTGAAATCATTGATTCCCTTTCTAAGGTCAGCTTCCCTTGTTTGGAAAAATGATAAGCAGACTTACTCTTATTAGACCTACGCACCAAAGAAATTGCTCCTTTATCTCCACAATACTGCGCATCTGTATATTTAAAAGAGCTATCTCTAAATTGATCAGCACTATAAAATGCCCTCGAGCTATACTTCCTTCGTTCGGCTTTAATCAAAATGACTCTAATAACCTCATTCTCTCCTGGCAACAACAGATGCTCGAGTTTTTCTCTTTCTGCAGTGATCTGTTCAATCACTGCCTGCCTTGCAGCTACAATATCAGCTAGAACCACTGGATCTTCACTATAGATCCTAATATCCAAAGTGCTGGTAATTGCTCCTGAGTCAATTGCTGCTTGAATGTTTTTGCCCAATGATTCTTCCTTTGCCTCAGCTGCTCTCAATTCTTCCACTGATTTAACCCATGTTTGCCAATTTTTATTAAACAAGCAAAGAACTTCTTTGCCATCCATTGGCACTACTCTAAGTCGGTCTGATTCCTGATTTCGCACCGCAAAATCAAGCAGATTATTTATTGTAAATTCATCGAGATCAAAATAAAAATATTCAATTGCATTAGCCATTTCAAAAACCTTAGTAAAATCTAATAAAATATCTTCGATTTTGGCTTGAGTCTCATTGGCTAAATCAAGGTGTAGTTTGTTATCTTTTAAAACAGCTGGCACACTATGTTTGGCTTGGCTTAAATCATTTACATCAAAAATCTTAACCAGGTTTGCCCCATCACGAAAAACACATCTAACCATCATCAATCCTGGCTTTTTCTTTAGATTGACAAAAACCTGAATTTTTTCTCCGGCCAAGGTAATACTTTTTCCCTTGCGGGCTAATCTCGGCAATGTATTGCTGGGTAATTCTTCAATATCCTTGTAACTATCAATTGAAGAACCAAAAACTTCATTGATCAAGGCTGAATCAGTTACAACCTTTTTGGCTACTGGGGGTGGGCTGGGTCTGCTATAGAGCACCTTTAACTCTTCCGAAGTCAAAGCCTTGCCCAGTTTCATTTTTGTCGCAATAGATTCAGCCATTTCCCGGGAAGTAGTTTTTTCTCTCACAATCGCAGGTGCACGATATTGGTTTTTAACTTTCTTTATAGAAACTCCGAAGCGCATAAAGCTCACTCTCCTATAATTATTATCGTCAAAAACCGGCAAAAATTTCACATTCTTTGCTATTTTCTGTATAATATTTACCACTATGACCAAAGTTGCGGAGAGCCTGCAAAACATCAATAATCTTGACCATCATTTTGTCGGCACGATCACTTTGAAATCAGAAGAAATTCGTCTGCCCGACGGAACTAAAATGGCCCTGGGCATTGACGGCGCCCACTGGGTGCTGATCTACCAAAAAGATACTAAATTTAAAGTTTACAAATACATCCAGGGAGAAAACAGTATTTTTGTCGACCACAAAGAAGGAAACCAGGCCGACCTGGTCGAATTCAAACAACATATAAATTATTTTATGGCCAATGCTAACACTGAACAGCTGGTCACTTACCTACCGCCAAAATAACACAAAAAACTTAAACAAGGACCCTGCAAGTTATCCCTCGCTCTGCAAAAGTTTTATTTGCTCCGTTAAGGCTGGCCTGGAATTCCTCAGAATTTTTCAAAACCCCGGTCATAAGCATCGCCCTTAACTGCCTGATAGAATAAAAAGCAGCGGCCGTAAATACAATCTCCCTATTTATTTCATTTCCCCTTGCCGCCCCCAAGCGCCGCTCAACCACCGCTTGTAATCGACCAAAGAATTGTAAATGATAGGTATCGGCCAAAATACTCCCCTTTACCCGCGCCCTCTCCAAAGATTTTTGGGTCATGGCTAAAATTTTATCCAACGTATTAAACCCGCAAGCTCTCTGTTCAAATTTTTCCGGGCGGATAATCTCTGTAGTAAGAATATGGTCCCACTCAGCATAAGATAAAGGCCCTATTTTTAGTTCTGGATCAATTAACCTGTTAACATCTACCTCAATTATTTTGGCTCCCGGCCGTGCTGAAACCATAATTGATGGCCGCTCTTTCCTATTAACAAAGGGCTCTCTTAGATTGACTATCGGCCTTTGAACAACCGACGGGCGGCTTAGTGTTCCCATTATATGCTCTCCTCTATAAGTATATTATCGTAAAAAACAGGGTAAAAATTGCATTAATTACGAGGTTGAATTATAATAAAATCAATGAACGATATATCTGGCCTGGGTGCCTATGGAATTTTTCCCTTTGGTGACAGCAATGAATTAAGAAAGTTCAAGCAAATTACGACCCAAGCTGGTAAAATTGCTTATGTTGAAAGCTTAGGCAAAAATGCCAAAGCCCCAACTGTGCACGAAGGAATTAATGAAGCCCGCGGGGCATTAAAGTGGATTAAGGAAAGCTTAAAGGAGGAAGAACAATGAGATCAGATCGCGCAAAAAAGGGGCTGGAACGGGTGCCCAACAGAGCACTGGTTCATGGAACCGGGGTAACAGAAAAAGGGATTAAAAAGCCCTGGATCGGCATTGCCAATTCTTACACTAATTTAATTCCCGGCCACGTCGATATGCGGCCACTTGCAGAAGCTATTACCAATGGCATTTACGCTGGCGGCGGACAGGCTTTTGAATTTGGCATTCCGGGAATTTGTGACGGTATTGCCATGGGCCACCGCGGCATGCACTACTCCCTCCCCTCCCGCGAATTGATTGCTGATTGCGTTGAATCAATTGCCGAAGCCCATGCCTTGGACGGCTTGGTTCTCTTAACTGCTTGTGACAAAATTACCCCAGGAATGCTTATGGCAGCTGCCAGACTTGATATCCCAACCATTGTTGTAACTGCCGGCCCAATGTATTCCGGTCGTCATAACATGATCAGGAGATCGCTGGTGCGCGATACATTTGAAGCAATTGCTGCCCACAGAAATCGAAAGATCAGCGCCCGGGAGCTCCAGTGTTTGGAAATGGAAAGCTGCCCAGGGGCTGGGGCTTGCCAAGGTCTCTACACCGCTAACACTATGGCTTGTTTAACAGAAGCGATGGGAATGTCCCTGCCTGGCTGCGGAACATCACTCGCTGTTTCTGCGAAAAAGAAAAGATTAGCTTTTGAATCAGGCGAACAAGCTGTTGAGCTGGTCCGCAAAAACATTACTGCCCGCAAAATCTTGAACGAAAAAGCTATTTACAATGCAATTGTGATGGACAATGCTTTGGGCGGCTCATCAAACACTGTGCTGCACATCCCAGCCATTGCCCATGCAGCCGACGTTAAGATGAAATTAGAACTCTTTGATGAAGTGAGCAAAAAGACCCCCCACATCACTAATTTGCGGCCGGGTGGCGAAGATTTTATGGAGGATTTTGATTGGGCTGGTGGAGTCCAAGCAGCGCTCAATGTTTTGAAAAGCAAAATTAAAGATAACCAAACTGTTTGCAATAAAGGGATTAAATCTTTGGCTCACGCCGGCAAAGTTATCGATCATAATGTAATTAGAAACCTGAATCGCGCTTATCATAAAGAAGGTGGGATCGCAATTCTCCACGGTAACCTTGCGCCCAATGGCTGCGTTGTTAAGCAAAGCGCGGTCGCTCCTAAATGTATGAATTTTAAGGGGAAGGCTATTGTCTTTGAGTCAGAAGAAGCTGCAATGAATGCTATCATGTCTAGAAAAGTTAAGGCCGGCCAGGTGGTCGTAGTCCGCTACGAAGGCCCAAAGGGTGGGCCTGGGATGCGCGAGATGCTTGCCCCCACTGCCGCAATTGCTGGGATGGGTTTGGGTGAATCAGTTGCCCTAATTACTGACGGTAGATTTTCCGGCGGCACCCGCGGCGCTTGCCTTGGCCATGTCTCGCCAGAAGCAGCCGAGGGCGGCCCAATCGCCATTGTCCAAAACGGCGATCCAATTGAGATTGATATACCTAAGCGAAAAACAACCTTAAAGCTTTCCCAGGACGAAATAAATTTTCGGCTTTCTAAATGGAAAGCTCCAAAACCAAAGATTGGCAAGGGCTGGCTGGCTAGATATGCAAAAATGGTTACATCGGCGAATACTGGGGCGGTTTTGAGATAAGAGTGACATTAATTCTTAAGAAGCTGTCAGAAAATCCCTGCGTAATAGGCCCAAAATCATCGATTTTGTAGTTGAAGACGATTCGCCAACTTTTGCAGCGTGCGGGCCAATGAGTTTCCCCGCGAGTGGATTTCTTTCGAATTGACTCGTGCCTCAAACTCCTTGATTGTTAACGCTAAAAAATCAAAAGTTTTACAAGGGGCCTTCCCGCCCCGACGAAGTTCGTTGATCCCCAAGGCCAAGACATCTTCGTCTCTATTTGCCGACGCGGCGAGTTTTGCCATTGCGGAATTTATCTTAACCACCAATTCACCCACCGTATTTTGATAGTAATTGTTTAAATCCGGTCGATTGATTCTAAGGAAATCTATTCCCTCGGATATCTGCGATGAATCCTGAGACAGCGGTTCAACCGATCGCTTAACGGTGCGAGAAAGAGCTTTTTCAATATGATTCAGATCCTGGGCAATGTTGATAGAAAGCTTGTCAATCACCCCTTTATGATAACCGCTTTCGATCAGATTCCGCAGCGCCTCTATCCTGACTTGAAGCCTCTCCAGCTTGTACTCAACCATGACCTTTGATGGTGAGTCAGGACAGGTGGCAAGCGTACTTCTATGCGCCAGGCAAATGGCTTTTAACTTATCGACCCCTTTTAAGGGTACTGTTTTTCTCTCCAAAGATGCTCTAAATAATCCTCTTGTTTCTACAGGTCTCACTTTTAACATTGGAATCACCTCTATTGAGAACTCCGAAAATTAAGGGTTCGGAACCTGAGGCTAAAAGCCTCGGTTCCTTTTCTCGTCGAGAGCAATTTGTATTTTGGAACCGATAATTTCATTCTCAGGTTCCAAAATCAACTTTTTCGGAGCTCTCCTATTAGATTATCGTTACCTCCCCCCAGAAATTTCACTTTTTTTGCTCTTTCCTTTTGCTCTCCTGCCAATTCCGTGATAAAATAGCTAAATCATGGAAGCAACCATAAAAAAGTGGCTAAAACAAGCCGAACACGATTTTCAAATGGCAAAAGAGATCATTAAAGACGGCGGTTATGATACTTGCGCTTTTTTGTGCCAACAAGCCGTTGAAAAATACCTGAAAGCCTTATTTATATATAAGAAATCAAAAAACCCGCCTAAAACACATTATTTAGATGAGTTAGCAAAACTCTTATCCTGTCCAGCTGAAATCATTAACATTGCTAAGGATCTAGCCGCAGACTACATGATTTCGCGCTATCCAGACGCAGCTAATCTTGCGCCCTGCGATGAATATTCAAAAACAGATGCTGAGGATCGTATCAATAAAGCGCAAAAAATAATTACTTGGGTTAAGCAACAACTTCAATGAAATCTAAAGATAAATACATCTCAAGTTTTATTGAAAAACATCTGGCGACAATCAAGCAAGAGTATCAGCCGCAAGGCTTATGGCTTTTTGGCTCTAGAGTTACTGGTTTGGCAAAAGACAGCAGTGATCTTGATTTGATTTTGGTTTCAGAGCACTTTAAAGACCAAAAATTTATTTATCGGATGGGCAACTTTTTGAAGAAATTTGATTTTCCAATCCATATTGATGCTTTGTGCTATACACCCAAAGAATTCGCCAGGAAAAGACAGGAAATAGGCATAATTAAAGAAGGCATTGAAAAAGGAGAAAAGATTATTTAATGGAAATGACCGGCGCACAAGCATTAATAGAATCACTTAAAAAAGAAGGCGTGGAGATAGTTTTTGGCTATCCCGGCGGCACAGTCTTACCGATTTACGACGTCCTATATAATGAAAAGGCGATCACCCATATCCTTACCCGCCACGAACAAGGGGCAGCCCACGCAGCTGACGGCTATGCTAGAGTTTCCGGCAAAGTTGGAGTTTGTATCGGAACTTCTGGACCAGGCGCAACCAACCTGACCACAGGTATTGCCAATGCCTTTATGGATTCTATCCCAATGGTCGCTATCACTGGTCAAGTCGCCTCTAGCCTGATTGGCCGCGACTCATTCCAAGAAGCAGATGTAATCGGCATTACCCAGCCAATTACCAAGCACAATTACTTGGTTAAAGAAGCTGCGGAAATCCCACGAGTGATCAAAGAGGCTTTTCACATTGCGCGGACCGGCCGGCCCGGACCGGTGGTGGTTGATATTGCCAAAGACGCCCAGATGAACAAGCTGGACTATAAATATCCTGAAAAAGTTGATCTACCTGGCTATAAACCAACTTATAAGGGTCACCCAAGGCAAATCAAAGCTGCGGCTAAGATGATCTCCTTGGCCAAAAAGCCACTCATCTACGCTGGCGGCGGGGTTATCAGCTCTGGCGCGGCTAAAGAGCTAACTGAGTTTGCCAAAAAACTGAATATTCCTGTAACAACTACCTTTATGGGCTTGGGCGCTTTTCCAGAAGATGACAAACTCGCCCTAAAGATGCTTGGTATGCACGGCACTGTTTACGCGAACTACTCTATCCAAGAATGTGATTTACTAATTGCGATCGGCGCCAGGTTTGATGACCGGGTAACCGGCCACCTGGCCAGCTTTGCGCCTAAAGCCAAACATATCCATATTGACATTGACCCGGCTGAAATCGGCAAGAATGTACGCGCCGATGTGCCGGTTGTTGGCGAC
>JBDRMQ010000199.1:0-5821 GCA_043811955.1 bacterium
CCGGGAGGAACGACGTCGCGGGTTTTAAATTTTTTTGGTTGATTGTGGTAATTTTGGATATGGCTATCCCTAAAAAGGATCAGGAATTTTCGATTTAGAAATATCTTCTCAAACTGGTGCTAACGATAGGCGTATTTTTTCGCGGATACTTTGGAGCAGCTCAAAATAAATATCGGCAACTTTGAGGAATAACTGCCGGCCGTGCTCAATTACCTTGCCAGCAATAAAGATTAACTGCCAGCGCAAGGTAGCAATGGTTTTTGTCTGCCAGCTTTTTCCCAGGAACAACCTTTTGACAGCAATAGTCAGATTGTAAGCCAAAACACCAATCTCAAAATACGCAGCATTAGCCTGTAACTCCTGGCTGGGAGCATAATCCATGCCGAATCCAGTCTTGATTTCTTTGTTGTAATTTTCAGCATTACCGCGTTTGTTGTGAAACCTGATTGTTGCGGCAGGATCTCTGTCAAAATCATTGGTGGCGATGACATAGTAGCGGTATTTGCCCTTTTCAAACAACTTCAATTGTGGATCCTTCCAGCGCTGGATGATTAAAGTAAAGGGCTCTTTGGTCTTTTCCATACAGTGGACAACTGTGGTATATTCTCTGCTGGTATCTTTGCCGTCCTCATCAAGCAACTTACTCCATTTCTTTGATTTTGCTCTTCTGATAGCGTCCTTAACTGCCGTGTCCTGGTCGGCCGTAATCGTAAAGATAATTTCCCTGTCAGCGCAGGCATTAAAAACACCCGCGTTGTAGGCCGCTGAATCACTTCTGAAATATTTAAGTTTCTTGCCCAAAGATTTCAACAGGTCATCAGTGTATTCAATTTGTTCTTTTGTCCCTGTTCCCGCGTGAGAGGCGCCGTTCCTGTAGTCGGCGCAAACACATAGGTCCAGATCAGCCAGAAAACTTAAGAGAACGGAAAAAGCAGTAAACCCTTTGTAATTCATTTCAGCACAAGCCTTTTGTGTTTCGATTAGCGTCGCGTCTGTATCCAGAGTAAAGTCGTCTTTGTCACCGCGTAAGACTATTTCCCGACAATTATGCTCATTAACCTTTTTTAGGCCGGCCAAATGTTTAGGTTTTCTGATCCATTCCCCGATGGCATCCGCTCCGGGAATTTTTGTTAGTCCGCAAATCTTACGTAGCCCCTGGTCTAATTCAATTTCTCGAATATCTTCCATGGTTCTACCACCACCACAAAACATTAAAGCCAAAGGTATTACATATTCAGTGGGTTTTAACCCGCGATTGGATTTTGGTTCAGGCAAATTATTTTTGATACTATCAACAATCTCTAAGGCCAGGGCAGCCTCATAGAAAATGCTTAGCCCGCTTTTGCTGGTAAGGGTGTCGGAAGTTTTTTGGAGCTGGAAATCTAGCAGTTTTTGTTGTATATTTGTTTTCATTGGTGCTGTTCCTCCTCTAAAAATTGTATTCACCCATTGGGTGATCTTTGTTAATACAATTATACCGAGGGGAACAGCTTTTTTAAGGGGTTTCTATATCGGGACTAGGGATTTCAAACCCCCTTGAAAAAAACTTCCCCCTCATGCTACACTAAATTATGCTTTCAAGAAGAATTTTAACTTTAATAATTCTTATTGCCATTAGCACAGTCGCCTATTCTATGGGAGGAAAACCAAAAATGCCAGATACGTTATACGCGGTTCTTGAGACTAATAAAGGAGAAATTGTTATTCTGCTCTATCCAAAGTCTGCCCCAAAGACAGTAGAAAACTTTGTCACTTTAGCTAAAGGGGAAAAAGAATGGACAGATCCTTATACCAATGAAACAGTTAAAAAGCCTCTCTACAACGGGACAATTTTCCACCGAGTCATCCCAGACTTTATGATCCAAGGTGGCGATCCACTAGGTAAAGGGATCGGCGGGCCTGGTTACAAATTTGAAGATGAGTTTGACGAAGCCCTTGATTTTGAGAACCCAGGAACATTAGCTATGGCCAATTCTGGACCAGGGACAAATGGCTCCCAGTTTTTTATAACCGTAGCCCCTACCCCATGGCTCAAAGGAAAACACACTATTTTTGGCCGGGTAGTTAAAGGCCAAGATATCGTCGATTTAATATCAAAGGTTAAACGCGGCGCCAACGACCTGCCAGTTGATCCAGTAGTTTTAGAAAAGGTAATAATTAAAGAGGAATTATAATCCTTTATGATCGTCATCATTGGCGGCGGGATTGTGGGCAGTTGACAAGCCAGGTGTAATGTTTTACACTTATCGGTGTAATAGGAAACCATCATGATATCATTAAAATCAAAAGTCGCTAAGAAAATATTAAGCTATTTCTTTCTTAACCCTGAGGAAAGTTTTTATCTAAACGAACTCGTAGCAAAGTTTAAAGTTGACAAAAGAAACTTGGCCAAAAAACTAAAAGAATTTGAAAGCAAAGGCTTAATGATCTCTGAGCAAAAGGGAAATCTTAGAATATATTCTCTTAATAAAGGCTTCCCCCTATATGAAGAATATAGAAAAATGATCTTAAAAACTATTGGCATTGAAGAAACACTAGCCAAAATATGCCAACAAACTGAAGGATTAAAACAAGCCTTCATATTTGGTTCTTACGCCCAAAACAAGCTGGCTTCCTATAGCGATATCGACCTACTCTTCATTGGAAATCATAATATTGTCTCTCTGCAAAGAAAAATCTCAAAACTTCAAAGAGAAATTAATCGTGAGATTAACATAGTCCACATGAATGAATCAGGATTCAATAAAAAGAAGGCCACCAAAAACCCTTTTATAAAAGAATTCCTAAGGAACAAGAAAATTAAATTGCTGCAATGAAATTCGACAGTAAATATTTTAAAGATTTTAAATTCACAAAAGAGCAAATTACTAAACTTTTAAAAAACGCTCGTAAAGATTTTGACATAGCCACCAAAGACAAAATCCTGGATGTAAAGTTTAATTACACTTACACTGCCTTTCTCAAAACAGGCATTGCCCTACTAAGCTCTTGTCAAGCCAAAACAAAACCTGTTCCCGGGCATCACATTAAAATTATCGAGAAAATGTCCCAACTCCTTAAAGACAAAAGCATAGAAGATATTGGCAATATTATGAGATCAAAACGAAATATTGATATGTATGCTGGCGGGACAGAAATTACAGATAAAGAATGCCAGGAATACCTTCTTTTTGTAAAAAAAGTTATCTCTCAAGCAGAAAAATTAATTTTTAAATCATGATCACAATAGTTGGCGGCGGGATTGTTGGGACCGCAATTGCTTATTATCTCTCTGAAGCAGGCTTAAAAGATATCACCTTGATTGAAAAAGAAAAATTTCTCGGCACTCAAGTCACTCAATATTGCTCCGGCGGCGTCAGACATCAGTTTACCACTCCTATTAACTGTAAATTCTCCATTGAATCTATGAAAACCATTAATGAGCTAGCACAGCAAATTGATTACAAAAAATATGGTTACTTAATTCTGGATATGGAAGAAGGGATAACGCAGCCAAGAGTTGAGATGCAAAACGATCTCGGGATTGCTTCAGAAATCTTAACTCCAGCCCAAATCAAAGAGCGTTTCCCTTTCATTAATATAGAAGGGGTTGTTTCTGGGAGCTTTTATAAGGAAGATGGAATTGCTGATCCTGCGGCACTGCTGGACTATTATGAAAAAGGGGCTAGGAAGAATGGGGTTGTCTTTGAGATGGATACCAAGGTGATCGAGGTGATCAAGCGGGATGGGGAGATCAAAGGGATCAAGACGATCAAGGGGGAAATAGAAGCTGATTGGGTTATCCTTGCAGCAGGCGTTCAATCAAAAGAGCTGGGAAAAACTATTGGCTTGGATATTCCAATTGCAGACAAACGAAAATATGTTTTTCAGATCGAAGGTTTTGACTATGATTTTCCGTTGGTCATGGAAGTTCCCACTGGCTGGTATATTAAGAAAGAGGGCCGTGATGCTTTAGTCGGCATGTCGGGTAAAGTTGAATCGCAAGCCTTTGCCAAGCAGGAAAAGAGCATGGAAGAAACCATTGAAGCTAGCATTCTCCGCATTCCAGAAGTTGAGCAAAAAGGGATTAAAAAAACTTTAAGCAGCCTGAGCGATGAAACCCCGGACAAACACGCCATCATTGATAATCCCCTCCCCGGCTTAATTATTGCGACAGGCTTTTCTGGTCACGGCTTTATGCACTCACCAGCTACAGGGAAGATTGTGACAAACATAGTTAAAGGTGAGAAACCGATTATTGATATTACAAAACTTAGATTAAAACGTCAGCAGATCAAAGAGACTATCGCTATTTAATAAATTCTAAATCCGAAATACTAAATTCTAAACAATATCTAAATTCAAAATCTAAATTTCCAAACATGTTTTGAATTTATGGAATTTGGGTTTCAAATTTGTTTCGAATTTCGACATTAGAATTTAGGGTTTTATGTTATAATAAGTAAGATGCCCAAACAGGAAAAAGTCAAGATTATCGACCACCAGCAAGTAGGCTCCCTTTATTTCAAATTAACCCTTTTTTCAGATTATATTTCAACCAATGCTAAACCTGGCCAATTTGTTCAGGTTAAGTGCTCTGATGGTTATGACCCACTGCTGCGGCGCCCTCTTTCAATCCATCGGGTCAACAAGCTTGAGAAAACTTTTCAGCTCCTCTATGAAATTGTAGGCAAAGGAACAGACTTGCTCTCCCAAAAGTGCAAAGAAGAAGAGTTAGATGTTCTCGGGCCCCTTGGTAATGGCTTTGACCTGTCAAAAGTGAAAGACTCCGCAATCCTGGTCGGCGGCGGGATGGGCGTTGCACCCCTGCTCTTTTTGGCCGAAGAGTTAAAAAAGAAAGCAGAAAGCCATGCCTACCGGCAGGCAGGCAGAACACAGAACACAGGAATACAAATCCTAATCGGCGCTAGCAGCAAAGATTGCTTAGTTTGCCTCGACGAGTTCAAACAAATAACTGACAAAGTACAAATTAGTACAGATGATGGCAGCTGCGGGGAGAAGTGCTTTGTCTCAGATTTGCTAAAAAACCTCACACCTGACACCTCACACCCCACACCCATTTTCGCTTGCGGCCCCAAACCAATGCTCCAAACAATTGCCAAAATTACTCCCTGCCAAGTTTCCATGGAAGCTCGCATGGCCTGCGGGATTGGGACTTGCTTGGGTTGTGTTGTTAAAACTAAGTCTGGTTTTAAAAAGGTCTGCAAAGATGGTCCTGTTTTTGATAGTGAGGAAATCCTCTTTTCTTGACGGATGAAATTAAAGATGGTATTCTCATAAAAAAGGAGACAAGAGATAAAATGCAGCTAGATTTAAAAGAGAGATATATCGTTGACGAAAAAGGTAAGAAAAAAAGTGTTGTTCTAGATATTAAAGAATTTAAAAAAATTGTTCAAATCGTTGAGGATCTCGGTGACCTACGACACATAGTGAAACATCGAAAAGAAAAAAAGATTCATCTTGATGATTTTATTTCTAAGCTAGAGAAAGCTAATCTTGTATAATGTTTATATAATCAAATCTGCCCAAAAAGATATCAAAAGTCTCCCTAAAAGAGAAGTTTCCGAAATTTTAGAAAAGATCACCACGCTTAAAAATAATCCTCGGCCTTATGATTGCAAAAAACTAATTGGCTCAGCCAATACTTACAGGATTAGGAAAGGTACTTACAGAATCCTCTATACTATTGAGGATAAAATAAAAGAGATCACAGTTTATAAGGTCGATCACAGGAAGGATGTTTATCGATGACTTCTGCCCTGCAAACAAAAATCGCTGGCATCAAGATGAAAAACCCAGTCATGGTCGCCTCTGGCACCTT
>JBDRMQ010000200.1:0-3482 GCA_043811955.1 bacterium
AATTGATAGACCCCATGACCTACCCTCTTTAATTTTCTCGCTCGCCTAATGAATTCATCAACATCTTTAAAGCCAGGGTGATATGATAAATTCCAGCGCACTTTAACTGTTTTGGCCCAAGGGAGAAATTCTTCATCAAACTTATCAAAAAAACGGCTCCCCAAGTTAGTTGTTACCACTATAAAATAACGATCATCTAGCTCTTCAACTATCTTTTTGAAATTAGGATGAAGGGTTGATTCTCCCCCCAAAATTGCCAATTCTCTTCCCATAGGAAATGGGGCATCATAGAGATACCTGATGATCGGAGTTGGATCTTCTAAAATAGGAAAGGGATGCTCTTTTAATCTAGTTCTTTCCTGACAAGATCTCTGGTGACAATAAGGACATCTAAAATTACAGGTTAAATTTGTAAAGTAAGCTAAATACATTTCTTTTATGAATATCCCCTAAAGATCATAGCAAAACAAATCATGCTTAGCAATCAAGATACCAAGAAAATTAGAATTCAAACGGGCCAATCTTGCACGGTATATAACGGTGAGCACGCAGCCACCTGGCTGCAATTGAGCCCTGCTTATCCACTTCAAACTCATGAAACGAGCCATCAAACTGCCTGGCAATTTTATAACCAGGTAATATCTCCTTAAAAAGATCTGCTTCATCAACTCCGCGATAGGTCACAGTAAAACCCGTGGCTTCATGCTGGCATTTTTTCTTCATCATTTGGCTGATCGAGCGATAAGGGTAGTGTTTGTAGACAGGAAATTTTGAAAACATGTGCCAGCCTATTCCATGAGGGGTAACACAGGCATGTCGAGCCAAATCATAACAAAGGCCCTTCTTATTTTTAAAAGAACGGATTTCTAAGAAACCCGGACAATACCATTTTACCCTTTCCTGAACAGATTTAATTGAGCCTAAATCGCGGGCCTTATCAGAAGTGTGCAGAAAAAAATTCATGACATACCAATTAATCTTCTCCGCCCCCTCGCGCTCTGCGGCCAAAGCCATCTCTATCGGGTTGTCATAGAATATTTCATCACCATGAAGCACAGTAAACCAACCATCATAACCATACGTCTGCTGAGCTTTTTCGAGCAAGAATTGACGCGCGCCATCACGAACCTTATGCTTAGGTAGCTTGTGAATGATTTCACTATCTTTGAGAAAATATTTAACCGAGTCATAGCTGCGAATAATCTCCTCGGTCCGGTCAGATGAACCATCAAGGACCAAAATTTTGTCAAAGCACTTGGTGTGCTCATTCATGACCTCTTCAATGCAATCTTCCTCATTGCAGGTCATCAAAAGTCCTATCTGCTGCATTTTATCTTCTCCTTAAAAAATCCCAAGACACATGCCGGCCAAAAGCCTGCATAATTACCCAGACATTTTCCCAGGCGCCAACTCTAAGCCTGTCTAAAAGATAGCCCAACACACTCAAATAAAGAATTGGCAAAGCATAGGGATAAAAGCGTAAGGTAAAAAGGAGCCTGTTCCTGGTTATATACTTATCAAAGGTCAAGCTAAAACGTCGTTTTTTCTGGCCTTCCTGTTTATTAATGCTGACTGAGCCTTTGTGATAAACCAAGCTCTCTGCTGCGATCACCAATTTATACCCTTTACGCCGGCCGCGCGTCGCCCAATCAAGCTCCTCAAAATATAAAAAGTAATCCTCGCACATCAAGCCAACTTCGCGCAAAAACTTGACTGAGACAAACACCGCACAGCCCGCGATATAAGCGAGCTTCTTTTCCAACCCTTGATAAGCCTTAATTTGCGCCGGATCAAAGCGCTCTCCCCCCTTTATCCCAAAAGCCTGGGCAAACCAGCGGTCATACCATGACCCGCCGATTGAGTCAATAAATTCTGGCACTTCGTAACGCAAGACCGCCGAGCCGCAAAGACCCGCCCCTGGCCGCTCTGTCATTCTTTGAACAAGGTATTTTAAAGCCTTTGGATCAACAACAGTGTCGCTGTTTAGGATCCAAGCATAGTCACAATCGCCTTGCTCAAGGGCATAGCGCAAACCAACATTGTTGCCCCCGGCATATCCCAAGTTTTTTCCTGTCTTAATCAAGGGGAGCTGCTGTTTGCCTGCGAGCCACGCGTCAAGTTTCTCTGCTGAGCCATCGGTTGAGCCATTATCAACCACCACCAAACAATAATTAGGGTAATCCAACGTAAGGAGTGATTCTAAGCATTCGATTGTCTCTTCATAAGTATTCCAATTAAGCACAATAACATATACTTTGGCTGTCATATTTAATCCAAGTCCTTTTTAACTGCGGATAATAGCTCTCTAACAGATAACTCTGCCATACAATTTGGGCTCTTATCACAAGTTTTTTTATAACAAGCTAAACAATCTAACTTTGGTTGAATTTTATCCCCCAAACCATAAAGCTCTATCTCAGCTGCAGAGGTTGGGCCAAAAAAAACAACCAGTTTTTTACCCAGCGCAATTGCCAGATGCATCGCCAAGCTATCAGAGGTAACAACTGCTTCACACTGGTTAATAATCGCGGCAAACTGACGGATTGAGTGCACTCCCACGGCTGGCATCCCTGTCTCCTTGGCAATAATTTGATTTCGTTCCTCTTCTTCGGCTCCTCCCAAAATGAGACAAGCGACTCCCATCTCTTTTGTCAAACGCTTCACTAGCTCAATAGTTTTCAAGGCACCTAATGATTTCATCTGCCATCTCTTCCCCGCTCCTGTATTAACACCAATGATTTTTTCCCCAGTACCCAGTCCCAAGTCCCTAATAACCCTTTGTCCATATTCAACCTCTTCTGGAGTCAAATTAAAAACATATCCCTCATACCTCACCCCCAACAACTCCCCCAAATGTTCTTGAAATGTTTTTTTATTCTGCTTTTTGAGCTCATTAGCCTTTTCTAAACCAAATCTAGAAATAGCTGACATATCAAACCAGCTTGAGGGAGTATAACCATCAGCAAATGCCCCTAAAATTTTTCCTTGGCTAATCTGGCTGACAAATTCACGAACTTCAAGCTCATCTTCCAGGCCAATTACCAGATCATAGGGTTTAATATCTCCTCTATCCGGCCAAATATAAAGATGATCAATTAAAGGGTTGTGGAGCAAAACCTCCTGGGCCGCTTGTGACGTTAACCAATCAAGAGTCTCTGGTGAGTATTTCTCACGCAGTCCGGCTAAGATTGAAGTTGTCCGAATCACATCACCAATAGCGCCTAATTTAATAATTAGTATCCTCATAGTAGACCTCTCGATGCTAAAGATTGCATCTTCAAGCCCCTAAATGAACCGTGCTCGCGGATTTCCCGCACACGGCTCTGCAATAAGTGAATTTTGTTCGCGGCTCTCCCTTTGCCCTCTTGCTTATCAGGGTAAGCTTAAATGCTGTGTCAATTTCCGTTTCTGTGTTCGGCACGCTTTCTCCCTTCCCTGTTATCATGTAGACAGTCCCTTCGAGTGTCCGATGACCATCGGAC
>JBDRMQ010000201.1:0-2715 GCA_043811955.1 bacterium
TACGCCCTCACCCAGGTTGAAAAAGACAAAGAAAAAGACAAAATCAACTTTATCCCAGATTCAGGGGTGCCAGTCATTGCCTACGTTTGCACCTTATGCAATCGAATCAAGCTTTATTCAGCGGTTCGGATGGGTGAAATATGATTAACGATCAAGTTAGCGGTGAAATAAAAAGAAAAAGAGAAGAGACTAGATCTGACCTAGCCAAAAAACTGATCTTTTTTGCCTTTTGGTCAATTGTAACTGCCCTGCTGGTTGGCGGAGTCCTGCTAATCCTGCTCCCCTCGGATAAATTCAGTTTTAAAGAAATGCTTAATCTCTTTTTGGCCATGACCACCTTCTGGTCTGGCCTGCTCGGTTCTGCTATGACCTTTTATTTTGTCTCCAAAGAGTAGGAACTTTAACGGCCAGACAACTTGGTCAATTCACGCAGTTTTTCAGCTGGAAAGCTTGCTATCTGGGCAGGGGTTAGACGCCAAAGCCAATTTGCTCCCTGCTTGGCTGGAAAATTCATCCTGGCCTCCTCCCCTAACCCTAAAACATCCTGAACAGGAATAATAACTAATTCAGCCACCGACTCCATAGCCAGCTGGATTAGTGCCCAGTTAACGTCATAACCAACAACTTCTCGCTGCAAATATTTTGCCAATCTCTGCTTATCCGCGACAGTCGCCTCATTTTCAAACCATCCCTTGACCGTGTTGTTATCGTGAGTCCCTGTATAAACCACACAATTGCTCTGAAAGTTATGCGGCAGATAAGGGTGCCGCGGGTTATCCTCGCCAAAAGCAAAAAGCAAGATCTTCATCCCAGGCAGGTTAAACTTCTGCATCACCTGCTTAACATCATCTGTAATAACCCCCAAGTCCTCGGCAATAAAAGGCATTTCAGGAAAATGGCTGACCAAGCAATTAAAGAAATCACCAGCCGGCGCAGGGGTCCAATGGCCATTCACTGCCGTTTTTTCACCAAACGGGACCTCCCAAAAAGCCATAAATCCGCGAAAATGATCAATCCTGGTCAAATCAAACAAACTTAAATTGTGCTCAAGTCTCCTTATCCACCAATGATAACCGTCAGCCTTGAGCCGGTCCCAATCATAGACAGGGTTTCCCCAAAGCTGGCCGGTCTGACTAAAATAATCCGGCGGCACCCCAGCCACAAAAGTCGGCTCCCGCCTGGTGTTTAGCCTAAAAATGGCCGGATTAGACCAAACATCAACACTGTCATAACAAACATAGATGGGGATATCTCCGATCAACTTAACCCCGCGGCTGTTGCAATAATCACGTAAGCCGTGCCATTGCTTAAAAAAAAGATACTGCAAAAATTTTTCTTTAATAATTTCACGGCCGTACTTTTTCCTCACCTCGGCTAAACTGGCAGGGTCTCTGTCCCGCAACTCCTCTGGCCACAGGTTCCACGATTTTTTCTCAAAACAATTTTTAAGCACGACAAAGGCGGCGAAATTTTCCAGCCAGTGGGAATTTAAGTCACAAAAGCCATCAAAGTCAGCTTTGTTCTTATTACTGGTGCGCCAGCGCTCATAAGCAAGCTCAAAAAGTTTTGATTTTTCCAGTTCAATCTCGCTCAGCTCAAGCAGCCCCTCCTCTACCAAAAGCAAGGGACTTATCAGCAAAGGATTGCCGGCAAAAGCAGAAAAGCTGCTGTACGGCGAATGGTTAAAGGCCGAATCAGTCGGGTTAAGCGGCAAAAGCTGCCAATAACTTTGTTTAGTCTTGTATAATAAATCAGCAAACTGGAAAGCCGCCGGCCCCAGGTCGCCCGAAGTTAACGAGGTAATATGCAGCAGCAAGCCGCTGGCCCTTTTGTTTAACATCAGACTGCTTTAACCCCCAAATAAACACCGAGTTGGTGAAAAGCCTCTTTCCAGCTGCTGTCCATGTCGGCGTAGACCTTGCGGCTGACGCTAAAATAAGCGTTCTGCGCCTGCCAAAGGTCAATTTTGAGCTCCAGCAGTGGGCTTAAGGTCTTGTTGATCTGCTCAAGCAAGCTGATTTCCGTTGGCCGCTTGAGCAGTTGCGCCATTAATTTATTGATAAGCTGGGTCGCTTCAAAGCCCAGGGACCCGAGATCAAGCTGGGACGCGAGCTCTTCCTTGCCCAAGGCTGATTGAACAATTTTGGTCAAGATACTGCGTTGCTCATCCCGGAAAAGGTGATGAAAAGTATAGTTGGAGCCGCCAAAATATTTTTTGATCAGGTTAACAACAGCCTGGCGGCCCTCTTGCTCAAAAACAGCTTTGAGCTGCTCGCACTGTCGCTCAAATCCAGCAAAGCCAGCCGCGGCACAAATCCCGCAAAAAACATCGTCTCCGCCAAAATGCGCGACCGCGAAAACAATCTCTGTTTCTTCAAGCGTTGCCTTGGCATAAAAACGCGCCCGCCCCAGCACCAATTTTTGCCCCTCTTTCCTGACCCGCTCAAAAGATTCACTGGTAACAGTAAAAGAATAAACATCTGCTTTTTGGGGATAGTCTTCAAATAAAGAGTAGATAGCATAATGGCCGGCAAAACGAAACAGGTCAAGGACCTGCGGCTTGACCAATTGCTCATAAATTTTTGCCCCATTTTCAAGCTCGGAAATATTGCTCGGCGCCTTGGCCAGGGCTGCCACAAATTCAGGCTCAAGGTCCAGGCCGCAAATCTCTTTAACCAGCTGGATCGCCTGGCTGGCATATAACATGATCTGGAC
>JBDRMQ010000202.1:0-4024 GCA_043811955.1 bacterium
GAGATAATTGTTAAAGACGGGATTATCCAAGAGATTCGTGGAGTTTGATCTTCTAACCCTTTTCCCTGAAATGTTTCAGGGACCACTCTCAATAAGTTTACTTAAAAAGGCCTGCTCCCGGGGCCTTTTAAGTTTTAACCTGGTTAACCTGCGCGATTTTGCTGCAGATAAACACAAAACTACTGATGATTCGCCATATGGCGGAGGCTCGGGCATGGTGATGAAGGTTGACGTGATAAAGAAAGCAGTAAGCAATAAGCAGAAAGCAGAGAGCAGGATAATTCTGATGTCGCCGCGCGGGCAGAAGCTTACGCAAAAAAAAGTTCAGCAATTAGCCAAGGAAAAACATTTGATTATCATTTGCGGTCATTATGAAGGGGTTGATGAGCGAGTGCGGGATTATATTGATGAAGAGATCTCAATTGGTGATTATGTCTTGACTGGGGGGGAACTCCCGGCTATGGTTTTAGTTGATACGATTGCTCGCTATATTCCAGGGGTAGTTAAAGAAGAAGCTTCTGTTAAAAATGATTCTTTTCATAATGGCTTGCTTGATTACCCCAGCTATACTAAGCCAGAGGATTTTGAAGGGAAAAAGGTCCCCAGCGTTTTGCTCTCTGGCAACCACAGAGAAATAGCCAAATGGCGGGCTGAGCAAGCCTTAAAAATAACCTTAGAGAGGAGACCGGATTTACTTGGGTAATGTATATTTGGCCCTGTTGCACCATCCAGTCTACAATAAACGTGGGGAGGTGGTTTCAACCTGCATTACAGGGTTTGACCTGCACGATATCGCGCGTTCTGCCGTGACTTTTGGGCTCAAAAAATATTATGTTGTCAATCCCCTTGAGGCACAACGAAAGTTCGCGACGTTGATACTTGATTTTTGGTCTGACGAGGAAAGCCTGGAATTTAACTGGACCAGGGCCGAGGCCTTTAAATTAATTTCAATTAAGGAAAAACTCGAAGAAGCGATTGAGGAGATTACCAAGGTTGAGGGGCAAAAGCCAAAATTGGTTGGGACTTCAGCCAAGCCTCAAGGGGCTGAGAAATTTAGTAATCTGAAATCGATAATCAGTAATTCAAATGATCCTTTCCTTATAGTCTTAGGGACTGGCTGGGGGATTATTGATGGTTATTTTGATAATTTTGACTATGTTTTAGAGCCTATTGTAGGGAAAACTGAGTATAACCATTTGTCGGTCCGCTCTGCTTGTGCTATAATATTGGATAGGCTTTTGGGATAATGACAAATGTCCAATTAAAAATGTCAAATGGTGGTACCCGTTATCTTGAGAGGAGTTTGAGGATAAAATGAGTAAGATTATTGACGAAATCGAAAAGAATCAGATAAAAAAGGAAAAACCAGCCATAAATGTTGGTGACACGATCAAAGTGTTTTCCAAAATTATTGAAGGTGGTAAAGAAAGACTTCAGGGTTTTGAAGGGATTGTTTTAAAAATCCAAGGGGTTGGCTCACGCGCGACCTTTACCGTGAGGAAAATTGTCCAAGGCATTGGGGTTGAACGGACCTTTCCGATTTATTCACCTAAAATTGATCGAATTGATGTTTTGCGCAAAGGGAGCGTTCGACGGGCTAAGCTTTATTATCTGCGAAAACGAATGGGTTCACAAGCTATTAAAGTAGCTGAAGCAGCGCCTTTGAATGAGTCTTAATCGTAAACACTGGCTCTTTGACTGGGGCGAAACCCTGGTTGTTGCTTTTCTTCTAGCCCTAGTTATTCGGGCTTTTTTTCTCCAAGTCTTTTGGATCCCTTCAAGTTCAATGGAGCCGACCTTAGCTATTAAAGATCGAATTATTGTTAATAAGGTCGCTTATCATTTTCGCCAGCCCAAACGTGCTGAAATTGTTGTTTTTCGCCAGGTTGCGCCTGACGAGGCAGCTAAAAAGGATTTAATTAAAAGAGTGATGGGTTTGCCGGGTGAAGTTTTAGAGATAAAAGAAGGGGAGCTCTACATCAATAATAAAAAAGTTGAGGAGCACCACTCCGTGAACAATGATTTTGATGATTTTGGTCCGATTGCTATCCCAGACGATAAATATTTTGTCTTAGGTGATAACCGACCAGCCTCAGCTGATAGCCGCTATTGGGGACTGCTTCCAGCAGAAAACTTAATTGGGCCCGCCTTCTTGCGGATTTGGCCACTTAATAAACTTGGGCTGATTTAGCCCCCCCCTCCCTAAACACCTGAAATTATTGATTTTTTTGCGCGATATTTATTTATCATGAGCATTGTCTTTGGGATAATTTTAGCTAAAGACCAAGGGACTTTGGGCTTTACAAGAAAGTATGCTTCTAGAATGGGTGGCATTTCCAAGAACCCGCCAAGGTCTGGTCGAGCCATGCATCAAGATTCTGCCGCAATTATTTTCAACCAAAACCGCTATTTATTGACAGTAGCTGATGGTATAGCTGGGGCAAAGCAAGGAGAACTTGCTTCAGCCGAAGCAGTGCTAACGTTAGCTAATCTTTTTGTTAATTCAACAGTTTTTGGTCAATCATTTTTAATTAATTCGATTTTGCAAGCCCAACGAAATATCTGGGCTAGCCAGGAGAAAAATGGCACAACGATTGAAGCTTGTGTGATTGAGCAAGATCAATTGATTGCTGCTCACTTGGGGGACTCACGCCTTTATTTGGTTCGTGATGATGAAATTCGACTGCTTTTTCCCGATCAAACCTTGGCCACAGAATTTTTTTCTATCAGGCGAAGGGCTTTTGGTCTCTCAAACAAGAACTTATTAGGAGAATATTATCAATATACAGCTAGTGGAGAGTCGGCCCAAATCTTGGTTGATTATGCTGGGAAAAGGGATTTGAGCTTTAAAATTGATAAACAAGCTGTTCTTGAGCTTTGCCCAGAATTGAGGGAATATTTTAATTTGTTTTTTAGGCGCTGTTTGCGCAATCCCTTAAAGCACAACTTTCTCCCAACTTTTGAGGAAAAGTTTAAAGCCTTAAAAATTGATGAGAAGCAAAAAGATGCTTTGCTTAATTTGTACATGCGGACTGTTTTTTCTGTGCCCCAGACTTTTACTTGCCGGCTTCAACCGGGGGATGTTCTGATTATGTGCAGCGATGGTCTAAACTATTTGGCCTGGAGCGATTTTGAGAGTTTGGGCCTTCAATTAGCAAAAAATTCAAAAGAAAACTATCAAGATCCAAAACATTCAATGGTTGATGAAGTGACAAAACTCTATGAAGCAGTTGCCAACCCTATGGATAACATCACAATTTTAGGCTACCTTCACCTCTAGATACAAATTTGTTATGATTGCCTTATGGCAAGAAAAATTGCGGGGGTTGATGAAGCAGGGAGGGGGCCGCTAGCTGGGCCGATTGTGGCCGCGGCGGTTATTCTCCCAGCTAAGTTTTCTCTCCCAGGTTTGGACGATTCCAAAAAGCTTTCCCCACAGAAGCGTGATCAACTCTTTGTTTTAATTTACCAGCAAGCCCTGGCTGTGGGGGTGGGGAGAGTTTCTCATAAAAAAATTGACCAGATCAATATTGGTCGCGCTAATATTTTAGTCATGGAACGAGCTGTGCAGGCTTTGTCCCTGCGTCCAGATTTAGTGCTAATTGATGGCCGCATAAAACTTAAAAATATTTTAATTATGCAAAAGTCAATTGTTCGCGGTGATCAAAAGTTTGCCTCTATTGCGGCGGCTTCAATCATTGCTAAAGTGACCAGGGATAGGATCATGCTTCGTTATCACCAGAAATACCCTCTTTATAATTTCGCGAAACATAAAGGTTATGGGACGCGAGAACACTTAACGAATTTAGAGAAACATGGGCCGTGCGAAATTCATCGCAGAAGCTTTACTCTTCCGAGTTCTTGCCGCTAAGCAGTAGCAATAACAGCGCGGCCCGCACGGCCACGCCATTGGTGACTTGTTCTAAGATCACGTTGTTTAAGCCATCCGCGACTTCAGAGGTCATTTCAATGCCGCGGTTAATTGGGCCTGGGTGCATGACGACAATATCTTTTGGCGCTTTTT
>JBDRMQ010000203.1:0-2944 GCA_043811955.1 bacterium
ATTTGGGAGGCCAAGTCCCAAGGGGCAAAGGTTATCTCAATTTGCAATGTTGTTGGCTCGTCCATTGCCCGAGATTCTCACGGCGTTGTCTATACCAATGCTGGCCCTGAGATTGGCGTGGCTTCAACCAAAGCGTTTACCACCCAACTAACCGTGATCTATCTCTTAGCCATCCTCTTTGGTAAAATTCGCGGGACAATTAACGTTGAAGAGGCAACCGGCCTGATCAATGATCTGATCGAGCTTCCCGGAAAAATAGAAGAAGCCCTCCACAACGAAGAAGAGATAAAACAAGTTGCTGAAAAATTTTATCGGGCCAACAACGCCCTTTACTTAGGCAGGGGCAAAGGCTTTCCCATCGCCCTAGAAGGGGCGCTAAAGCTTAAAGAGGTCTCCTACATTCATGCCGAAGGTTATCCAGCGGCAGAGATGAAACACGGCCCAATTGCCTTGATCGACAAAAACATGCCGGTAGTTGTCTTAGCCTTAGCTGGCCGGCGCTACGAAAAGATCTTAGGCAATATTGAAGAGGTCAAAGCCCGCGGCGGCCAGGTTATCGCGGTTGCCTCAGAAAGAGACGAAGGCCTTTTAGAAAAAGCAGACGAGATTCTTCTTATCCCCAAAACCTCCAAATCCCTCTCCCCTATTTTAGCGGTCATCCCTTTGCAACTCCTGGCCTACTACATCGCGGTTAAACGCGGCTGCCATGTTGACCAGCCAAGAAACCTTGCGAAGAGCGTGACAGTCGAGTAAAATAAGAAAACTATGTCTAAGGTAAGCTATTACATCTCCAAAGACAACCAGTTTGTAATTGAGAACTACAGCCAAGCCCCAACCTTTGCCAGCTTCTTTCCTGGGATCGCCGGCATTTTCGGCTGCCCCATGTGGGTCTTTTATGCCAACCGCGGGCAAGGGATCACCTCCGCCGGGGTTCAAGATAAAGACCACGCGATCATTGAATTTCAACCAGCCAATAAAGCCTATCGCCAAACCCCGCTTCAAGGGTTTCGAACTTTTATCAAAGTGGACAATAAATTTTATGAGCCCTTTAGCGAAAAGTCCCAGCATCAGAGCATTATGCGAATCGCGCCAGAAAGCCTGACAATAAGCGAAGAAAACAAAACCCTAAAAATTAGGGTTGAAGTCAATTATTTTACTCTCCCGCATGAACCTTTTCCGGCCCTGGCCCGCTGCGTTAAGATAACCAACTTAGGGTCAAAACCGCGCAAAATCGAGCTCCTGGACGGCTTGCCCATGATCATCCCTTTTGGCTTTAATAATGATCTTTTGAAAAGACTCAGCACTACAATTGAAGCCTGGTGCACGGTTAAAAATTTAGAAAGCAACGCCCCATTTTTTAAGCTTAAAATTTCACCCAATGATGTCTCTGAAACAACCAATATCAATAAAGGGAATTTTTTTCTCTCTTTTAGCCATCAAGACAAGCAAGATCTCCCCGTGCAACTTATCGTTGATCCCGCACAAATATTTTGCCAAAACTCCAGTTTAGAAATACCTTGCGGCTTCTTGGCCAAAGGCTTTAAGCCGGCGACAAAACAGCAAACTTGCGGCTTTACCCCCAGCGCCTTTGCTTTCAAAAAAACTGGTCTGGCAAAAGGGGCCGGCCTTGAGCTCTTTTCTTTATTCGGCCAGGTCGACAGCTTAAAAGCGCTCAACAAGATCAAAGGGCAGGTTTGCAATAAAAAATATATCTTAAGAAAAGCGGCTGAAAACAAAGCCTTGATCGACTCTATTTGCGCCAGGATGGAGATCAAAAGTGCCAGCAAAAATTTTGACCTTTATTCAAAACAAACTTTTCTCGATAATGTGCTGCGCGGCGGCCTCCCGGTTAAAATTGACCATAAAACTATCTATCTCTACTATCGCAAACATGGCGATATGGAGCGGGACTACAACGACTTCAAGCTCATGCCAACTTATTATTCGCAAGGCAATGGCAACTATCGGGATATTAACCAAAACAGGCGCTGCGATATCTTTTTTAACCCGGACCTGGCTGAAGATAATATTTTACGATTTTTTAACCTGGTCCAACTGGACGGCTTTAACCCGCTGGTTGTTTATGGGAGCAAATTTGTCTTTGAATCAAGGAGCAAGGCTGGCGCCATCTTAAAAAAGCACCTAAAAAAACCGACCCTGGAGATGACCGAACAATTAATTAAACCTTTTGCCTTGGGCGAGCTCTTAAAATCATTTGACCAGGCAGAAGTTATTTATAAGACCTCAAAAGAAAAATTAGCCGAAGATTTAGCCGGCAACGCCTTGGTCCAAGAAGAAGCCAGCCACCACGAAGGGTTTTGGATCGACCATTTCTGCTACAACACCGACCAGCTAGAAAGCTTTGAGTCTGTCTATCCGGAAAAAATTTATCGGCTCCTTTTTGATCAGAAAAAATTCACCTACTTTGACAATGATCATATTGTAGTTGGTCGAGCGGTCACCGCTGATCCAGCTAAAAGAGACCTAATCAATAGCCGGCACACCAATCAAAACATTGTCAGGAAAAAGTTTGGCCAAGGGACTATTTATCACACCACCTTGGCCGCTAAAATCCTTTCAATCATTATTAATAAAGCTGCTTCTTTTGATCCGGAAGGGATCGGCCTGGAGATGGAAGCGGGAAAACCAGATTGGTATGACGCTTTAAACGGCCTCCCTGCCCTGCTTGGCTCATCACTCTCAGAAACCCTTGAGCTAAAAAGGTTAGCCCTTTATCTGCGAACCCGCTTAAGCAAGGAGACAGAAATCTCTATCCCAGTTGAGACCAAACGTTTCCTTGACCAGCTCAAAGAGCAACTGACCAAGACTAAAAACCCCTTTAGCTATTGGGAGAAGACCTTTCAGCTCAAAGAAGATTTTCGGCAAAAGACTAAATTTGGGGTCAGCGGCCGAGAATCAACCCTTGGCCCAAAAGAGCTTGAGG
>JBDRMQ010000204.1:0-2018 GCA_043811955.1 bacterium
TTGAAGGCCGCTCGTTTTTAGGCACCCACTTTTCACCGATACTTCTTGTCTTTAGCCTCCCTTATTTTTTGTGGGCGAGCTCTATGTGGACTTTTTTGTTCCAAAGCTTGATTGTGGCAGGTCTGGTCACCATAATTTTTAGGTTTGCCCAGGAGCAACTGGATAAAGAAGGGACCGGACTCATCCTCCTTTTGCTCGCCACCAACGTTACCCTGCGCTATATGGGCTTTCACGACCTGCACATGGACGTTGTTATAACTGCTTTTTTGACCCTTGCCCTTTACATACTGCTCACCTATAAAAATATTGTCTGGCCAACAATTCTACTCTTGCTAGGTTTTTTAGCCAAAGAAAATGCTGGTTTTTTGGTTTCAAGCTTTGGGTTATTTATACTGCTTACCAGAAAAGAAAAATTATTAGGGGCAGCTCTCTTGGTTCTTGGGATTAGCACTACGGTTTTTATCGTTAAAAATATCATCCCGCAGTTTAACCCGACTGAAGGCTTTATCTTTGGCAAGTATTATGCGCAGTTTGGCTCAAATATCAGCGAACAGATTATTACTATAATCAGCCAGCCGCTAAAGACTTTAAGCTATCTCATCACCTCGGCAAATATCTTTTATATTTTTATTATGCTGGCACCGCTGGCTTTTCTCCCCCTCTTTACCAGACCTTTGCTGATTATTGCCCTTCTCCCCTTGCTGCAAAACATGATCTCTAATTACAGTTTTACCAAAGACTTTACTAACCAATACTCTTATATCTTTGTCCCAATCCTGTTCTTTACAACTATTTTGGGGATTAAACACTTAAAAGAAAGCAAGAACTGGGAAAGACTCAAAGGACGGATACGAAAAACTATTTATTTCTTTGCTGTCTTGTCACTTATTGCCTTTATTCTCCTTGACCTGCGCCAATATTTTACGTCAGAGCAAATTTTCTCCGCTCACAAGCTAATGAAAGAGATCCCTTCTCAGGCCTCTGTCTCGGCTGACTTTCACCTAATGGCCCATTTGCAGTATCGCGATCACTTAAGCGTTTTTCCAGAAGTGAACAATGCTGATTATGTCATTTTTGCTGATGTTGACCGCTGGCTGCTTAACCAGCCCAAAGATGACGTGGTCAAGGTTAAACAAATGTGGGCAAATAAGGATTATGGCCGGATTGTTTACTATATTGTTTGCGGGTTTAAGAACCCTAAAGACGAAGATGTGGCCGCCATTGCAAAAATCCTAAAAGACCCACGCTATAAATTGGTTCGCCAGGAAAACGGGATATTTCTCCTGAGAAAAAAAGTACAGCAAAAACCATGAAAAAAGTTCTCCTTATTTGCGAAGACAAGATTAATAATAGGCTGGCTGGTCCGGCCCAACGCTATCTTGAGCTCTGCCAAACCTTAAACGCCAAATATGACACCACGTTGCTGGCTGACTTTGCTCCGGAATTCATTCCACCTGTCGGTGTAAAAATACTAAGAGAGCCTATTTTTAAACGTTATAATTTAGGCTTTAAGGTAAGCCTACCCAATACTAAAATATATAAAGAGCTCAAGAACTATGATGTTGTTATTGCCCAGGGGGGTGAGCTTCATGCCTCCGGCCTTTTAAATAAAATCCACCAACCCCTGGTTATTGACCTATACTGTCCTTGGTTTTTTGAGGACATGCAGACAGTCCATAACAAAAAGAAAAAAACATTCAACAATAATGTCCTGGAACCCATCTTAACCATGCTCAAATACGGCGATTTTTTCATTTGCGCTAATGAAAAGCAAAGGGACTTCTACCTGGCGCTACTACTGCACTCTCGCCGGATCACCCCAACAATTTACAGCCAAGACCCTACCTTGCGCAATCTCATTGACATTGTCCCTTCCGGCCTGCCAGCCAATCCGGCCCAACACAGCAAGAATGTCTTAAAAGGGGTTCTCCCTGGCATTAAACAGAGCGATAAAATTGTCCTCTGGTTTGGCGGGCTATGGGACTGGCTCTCGCCGGAGAGTGTCGTTACCGCCATGC
>JBDRMQ010000205.1:0-3664 GCA_043811955.1 bacterium
CTACCTTATAACCTGCTTCTTTTAAAATTGAGCTAATCATCACCGCAGTAGAACCCTTGCCATTGGTTCCGGCTATGTGAATGGATTTAAATTTCAAATGAGGATTATTTAGTTTTTCTAAAAGATAGGTAATGCGCTCCAGCCCAAGGTTCATGCCAAATTTTTGGAGGGAATTTAAATATGAATATTTCATCCTAATAATTCCCCACATTAAAATGTGGGGTCGCAACCCCATAATAAATTATGGGGAATCATACAATCAACCGATACAGAAACTCAATAATGCCAAATAAAACTGGGGAACCAAACATGATAATCATAATTAAAATCAAGAAGCCGTACCGCTGCATTCGGTAAAACGATTCTAAATATTGATAAGGCAAGACCCCTTCTAAAATTTTTGAACCATCAAGTGGTGGAATTGGAATTAGATTAAAAACGCCCAAAGCTAAATTAATCCAAATTGTGTAAGAGAGGATTGTATTCAAAAGTGGGTAATCAAAGGGCAAAGTCTTATAAACAATAGCGACTACCCAAGCAAAAAAGAAATTAGAAAGAGGGCCAGCCAAACTAACATAAATTGTCCCTTTGCGTGGATCGCGAAAGTTGTAAGGGTTAATCGGCACAGGCTTGGCCCAGCCAAAACGAACCAAAATAAGCATGATAAAACCGATCGGATCAATATGGCTAATTGGATTAAGGGTCAGTCGTCCAGCCTGCCGAGGGGTTGGATCACCCAAAACATCCGCCACTTTGGCATGAGCAAACTCATGAACTGTAATAGTAATCAAAATAATTGGTAACCCTATCAATAAACTAGTTAAGCTAAACATTTCAACCTCCTGCCCACTAACTCAAGCCCTTGGATGCGCCTTGTTATACATTCGTTTTAACCTCTCACGCGACACTGAAGTGTAAATCTGCGTTGTCGCAATGTCCGCATGACCCAACATTTCCTGAACTGACCGCAAATCCGCACCTTTTTCCAATAGATGCGTGGCAAAAGAATGCCGCAGCGTGTGGGGGGAGGTTTTCCCCTTCACACCGGTCAGTTTAACATATTTTTTTATGGTGAGCCAGAGCCCTTGGCGGGTCAAGCGTTGTCCGTTTTTATCCAAGAAAAGGGCTTCTTTGTCATTCTGAGGAAACCGTGGCCGCCCTTTTTCTAAATACTCTTTAACTAAGCGAAGTGTGATCTTATTGATCGGCACAATCCGCTCTTTTGAGCCCTTACCCAAGCATTTAACAAAAGAGACCGACATGTTAATGTCAGCTACATTTAAATTAACAGCTTCGCTGGCCCGCATACCTGTGGCGTAAAGGAGTTCCAGCATAGCAGCATCACGCAAAGCAAAATAATTTTTTTCTTTTGGTGAGGAGATCAATTTAATTGTTTCGCTGATGCTCAAAGCTTTTGGCAAACGTTTAGCCTTTCTAGGCAACTTTATATCAATCGTTGGATTATCTTCAATCAAATCTTCACGCAATTGATAATTGAAGAAAGATTTTAGGCAAGCAAGTTTTCTTTCAGTGGTTGTAATCGCATACCCTTTATCATAAAGAACCTCTAAGTAACTTTTGATCAAATCACGATCAATCTTCTGCCCTTTAGCAAATTTTGTAAATTCTTTTAAATCGCGCTGGTACGCGGTAATTGTGTGTTCAGAATAACCTCGCTCAATTTTGATAAAATCTAAGAAGTCTTTAATTTGTTGTTGCATTTTTTTCGACTATGTAGTTGCAAAGCTTGCTTTGCACACCTATTTGGCAGAGCAAGCTCTGCCACTACAAATCACCCTTGAGATACTTTTCCGCAATCATAATGCCAAGCATTGTTTTATTATCCTTGATCTTACCGGCATGAAGCAGATCACCACAAGCTTCAAGGTCAATCAATTCAACCTCAACAAACTCGTCATCATCTGGATTTGGCTTCATCATTTGCAGGTCGGTTGCCCAATAAAAGCGCAAAACTTCATCCGAATAACCAGGACTAGTGTAACCTTCAAAAACTTTCTCAACCTTGGCTGCTCGAAAGCCGGTTTCTTCCTCTAATTCCCGTTTAGCCGTTTCCGCCCCATCTTCTCCGGGCCGTGGCACCCCAGCCGGTATTTCCAAGGTCACAGTCTTAACTGGCTGGCGAAATTGCCGCACTAAAACCAATTCGGCATCCTCAGTCACCGCCACAACAGCCACGGCTCCAGGGTGATGGACCACATCTCGACCCGAAGTTTTCCCGTTAGGCAATTCAACCGTATCGCGAGTTACCTCGATCAAGGTCCCTTTATATTTTTGCTCGCTTGCGATCTCTTTTTCTATTAGATGTTTCATTATATTCCCTTCAGACCGACACAACCAATAAGACCCAGCAAAATTTCCGCTCCTTGAACAATTTCATTAATATTAGCATATTCCTTGGTCGTATGGACTTGGTGCATCCCAGAGCCCAAAATTACAGTCGGGATACCTGCTGCATTAAAAATATTAGCGTCCGAGCCTCCGCCTGTCTGTTGCAGAACAGGTTTTAGTCCTGCCTCCTTAACCGCAGAAATAGCTAACCTCATCACCTTGGTCGACTTTTTAATTTCAAAAGAATTATAGATTTTCTCAACTTTTATTTTTAACTTTGCCCCGAACTTAGCGCAAGTTTGGGCTAAAACTTTTTTCATCTGCTCAATTTCTCTTTTTAACTTCTTAGGGTTATGGCTACGTGCTTCTCCCCTAATTTCAACTCGATCAGGGACTATATTAGTAGCTTTCCCTCCAGAAATAACCCCAATATTTGAAGTGGTCTCGTTGTCAATTCGGCCAAACCTCATCTTAGCAATAGCAATTGAAGCAACCTTGATGGCGTTAATTCCTTGCTCTGGATGAATCCCTGCGTGAGCTGATTTGCCGTAAATTTTGGCAGTGATATTTTGCTGGGCCGGGGCTTTGTAAACAATCTCATTGGGCTTGCCGTGATCAAGAGTAATGCAAAAATCCCCGGAGAAAATTCTTTTAGGCAAACACCTTGCCCCAACCAATCCAATTTCTTCGGCAACAGTCAGCACCATTCGAAGTGGCGGGTGTTTAATTTTCCTCTCTTTGAGCACTTGCAAAACTTCAAGAATAACAGCCACCCCGGTCTTATCGTCCGCCCCAAGCACAGTATGTCCCTCTGAATAGATGTGATTACCTTTCTGGACTGGCTTAATCTTTTTGCCTGGTGAAACAGTATCAACATGGGCGTTAAGTAAAATTCGCTTACCTTTGCCAGGTAAATCAGCAATTAAACTCCCAACTTCCCCCTCCTCTGGCCTCCCTACCTCATAAGGCCTCAGGCCTTGGGCCTTAAGCTCCTTTTTTAAATAAGCCACAACCGTTCCTTCTTTCAACGAAAGGCTATCAATCTTAACTAAATCCTTAAAAGTTTGGATCAATCTTTTTTTATTTATCATATTTTTAACTCACCCCCGCCTCGTCCGCCTCTGGCGGTCTCGGCACCCCCTCCCTGCCTGCCGGCAGGCAGGTCTTAATAAGAGAGGGGAACGGGGGGTGAGTTTCTCCTATTTAAAATGGTCAAACCCTTCTTTTGCTTTTACAACCCTTGCCTTTTTATCAACCAAGAGTATTCCCTGCTTTTTGGAAATTACTTCTCCAATTATTTTTGCCCCAACTTTTT
>JBDRMQ010000206.1:0-2463 GCA_043811955.1 bacterium
AAAAAAGCTTCTAAAACTTATCTTAAAGGGATTCTTGGGGTAGCTGATGAAGAGGTGGTCTCAACTGATTTTATCCATGATGAACGGTCTTCAATTTATGATTCACTGGCTACTTTGCAGAACAACCTGAAAGGGGAGAAGCGATTTTTCAAGGTTGTCTCTTGGTATGACAATGAGTGGGGTTATTCTTGTCGGGTAGTTGACCTTCTTAAGCTGATTGTCGGTAAAAAGTAAGGAACAGCGAAAATGCCTAAAAAGACTGTTGCCGATATTCCGGCAGGCGAGCTTAAAGGAAAAAGAGTTTTTGTCCGTTGTGATTTTAATGTGCCGCTTGATGATAAGCAGCAGATAACTTCTGACAAGCGGGTTCAGGCAGCACTACCGACAATTAAATATTTGATTGAAAGAGGGGCTAGGGTAATCCTGGCCTCTCATTTAGGCCGGCCCAAGGGTGAGGTTAAGTCTGAGATGAGCTTAAAGCCAGTCCAAAAAATTCTGGCTGAACTTTTAAAAATCGAAGTTAAAATGGCAGATGATTGCCTGGGCCCAGAAGTTAAAAACCTGGTTGAAGCCTTAAAAGACGGTGAAGTCCTGCTTTTAGAAAACCTGCGCTTCCACAAAGAAGAGACCAAAAATGACCCTGCTTTTGCCAAAGAGTTAGCTTCACTTGCGCAAATTTATGTTTCTGATGCTTTTGGGACTGTGCATCGTGCTCATGCCTCAACCGAAGGGGTTGCTCATCATCTTCCAACGTATGCTGGTTTTCTCATTGAAAAAGAGCTTAAATTTTTAGGTGATGCTTTGACAGATATTAAGCGGCCATTTGTAGCGATTATTGGCGGGGCCAAGGTTTCTGGCAAGCTTGAGGTTTTAAAAAGCTTGTTAAACAAAGTTGACAAGCTGATTGTTGGTGGCGGCATGGCTTATACTTTCTTTAAGGCTCGCGGGACTAAAGTTGGTAATTCTTTGGTTGAAGATGAATTAATTAAAGATGCCAAAGAAATTTTGAAAGCCGCGATTGATAAGGATGTCCCTTTTCTTTTGCCCCTTGACCATGTGGTAGCTGATAAATTTGCCGAAGATGCTAATGTCCAAGAGGTTACGAGGACCACCATCCCAGACGGTTGGCAGGGGATGGATATTGGACCGGAGACAGTTAAAAAGTTTGCTTGCGCCATAAAAGGGGCTAAGACCATTGTATGGAATGGGCCGATGGGTGTTTTTGAAATGGAAAAATTTTCCAAAGGAACACTTGAGATAGCTAAAGCCGTAGCTGAAGCAACAGCTAATGGGGCGATTTCAATTATTGGTGGGGGAGATTCTGCTTCTGCCGTGAAAAAGGCCGGGTTAGCAGATAAGATGTCGCATATTTCAACCGGTGGTGGCGCGTCGCTGGAGTTTCTTGAGGGTAAGGTTCTTCCCGGGATCGCAGTTCTGCAGGATAAGTAAGGGGCTGTAGCTCAGTTGGGAGAGCGTCTGGTTCGCAATCAGAAGGTCGTCGGTTCTCCCGCCTTTGGCGGGATCCCGCAACACATAATAATAAAATAATAAAGAGGCGGGAGATCCCGATCAGCTCCAATTAATATTGATGTGTTAAAAATGCAACAAACATTGGTTATAATTAAACCTGACGGTCTGCAGAAATCCTTAACAGGAAATGTAATTACCCGTTTATCAGAGACAAAACTACGTATTATTGGTGCTAAGATAGTCAAGGTTTCCAGAGAATTAGCTGCCAGCCACTATGCCCACTTAAAAGACAAACCTTTTTTTGAAGAAGTTGTTAAATATCTTTGTGGTGAGCTTCATGGCAAGCAATACCGCCGGGTCATGGCCCTGGTTTATCATGGCAAGGACGCAATTTCTAAAGTTAGAGAGTTGGCTGGCTCAACAAATCCAGAAGAGGCTGATCCAACCAGCATCAGAGGCCAATATGGCAGATTAACAACCAAGGGCTTATTTGAAAATGTATTGCATTGTTCTGCCAATGAACCAGAAGCAGGGCATGAGATAAAATTGTGGTTTGAGCCTAATGAGATCACTGATGAGATTTTCCCCACGCAAGAGGTCTCAGCCGTTGCTAAAAAGCGTATCTGGTCTTAATTATTTTTTCTTTAATAATTTATTGGTTTAATAATAAAGAGTAACGGCGGCTTTTCTTTTGACCTTTTCATGTTCAAATCCAAGTATTAAAAAACTAGTTATTTCAGTCTTAGAGATTGAGCCGTCATCTCATTGGCTTTGGGCAGCTCCAACAAATCCAAAATTGTTACTCCAACATCCGGGATAATTCCGGTTTCTTTAAGTTTTACAGCCTTGCCTAAAACCCAAAAAGGGACAGGATTGAGCGAGTGTTGGGTAGAAACAATATTTTTGCCTTCTTTATGAAAGCTCATTTCATCCGCGTTGCCATGATCAGCCGTGATGATAAAGGTCCCGCCTTTTTTCGTCCAAGCTGGGACA